>CAZVKD010000259.1:0-4442 GCA_964627675.1 uncultured Gemmatimonadaceae bacterium | reverse complement strand
CGTGCCCAGGGCCCTTGTCAATCGCGGCCGCGCCCGGCAGCTTGCCGCCACACCCATCCCGAGCCGCGTCATGTGCCGCAATATCCGCCCGCTGTTCAACTTCGCGCCGCCGGTGACCCCCGAAGAGGTCCGCGCGGCCTCGCTTCAGTTCGTCCGCAAGGTGAGCGGGTTCACCAAGCCGTCACACGCCAACGAAGAGGCGTTCGATCGCGCCGTGGATGAGGTGTCGGCCGTGGTGCACCGGCTCCTCGACTCGCTGGTCACCACCGCCCCGCCGAAGGATCGCGAGGCGGAGCGGGCGAGGGCGCGGGCCCGCGCCCTCAAGCGATTCGCCCCGAGAAGCCCTGCGAAATCCGTTGCGGGCTGAGGCCGGCGTGCCCGCCTGCTCAGCGAGCCGACGGGGCAGCCAGGTCCTGGATCACCGCAAACGGGTCCCGATCGCGGCCGCTCCGTACGCCAGCCACGATCGCCGCCACGGCCGCCCTGAGATCGCCCGACCTGGCGGCGAGCACCGCCTCGAACCCATCCAGCCGCGTGCGATACAGCATGGCCGCAATCACCCGCGCATTGTTGAGCGGCGCTCGCGCCAGCCGCGCACCATCGTAGGCGCGGAGCCGCCCGGCCAGGCCGGAACCCAGGGCGGACCGTGCGTCCCCGAACACCCGCTCGCGGGTCTGCTCCAGCGCCGATCCCGTTAGACCCTGCGCGTACGCGGCCTCGAGCGTTGCGGCAAGGCTGGCGTAGAAATCGCCCAAGCTGAGTTCGTCCTGCCAGATGGCTCGCGACCTCGCGGCCTCCTCGCCCTCGCCCCGTGACTCGAACAACCGCTCAGCTCCCCGAAACCCCACGAACGAGGCGAAGCTCTCGTTGAACGGGACGGCGCCCGGAACGAACAGCGTGTTGTGCGCGATCTCGTGGATGACCGTCGCGGCGAGAAAGACGGGATCGTCGGACAGCGCCGTGGAAAGCAGCGGGTCGTTGAACCACCCCAAGGTGGAGAACGCCCCCGAGGGCCTGAGGTAAGTGTCGTAGCCCCGCGCCTCGAGCGCCGCCCCCGCCTGCCGCGCGGCCTCGGGATCGAAGAATCCCTTGTACGGCACCGCACCGACGATGGGATACCGCCACAGGTAGCTGGTCAGCCGATCCCGCGGGCTCGCCGTGAGCACGAGGAGCAGCGTGTCGCGGCCAACGTCGCTGTATTGGGTGTAGGTCCCGCCCGCGGCGAGACCCAGCGAGTCCGCGGCAAACGCGCGGGCGGCCAGCACCAACTCCAACTGGACGCGCAGCGCCGGTGCGGTATCGAGATCCTCTGCCAGCTTCTCGATGGGTTGCCGGCGCGCGAGGATACGGGCCTCCTCGTACGCCGCTCGCAACAGGAACCGGACTTCGGCGAACGCAAGCGCCGCCCCTGTCAGAACCACGACCAGGCCGGCGAGCGCCGCCGCGACGATCCGTGCGACCCGCCACGCCGCCCCCCTCACGCCGGCGGCGTCTTTCCTGCTTGCCGGGGAAGCGCCGGCGTCCACCCGAGCCGGTTCACTTGCAACGGCGCACCAACCTCGAACCCCGCGGCACGCTCATAACCGGAGTCGCATGCCGATCCGGTGCGCTCCCGCCCCCAACACGTCCCGCGCCGCATAGGCGTAGTCGAGTTGCAGGCCGCCCAGCGCCAGGGTCCCACCGTAGGTCCCGCGAGGATCCGCGCTGCCCGACGGCCGAGAACGATAGGCCGCCCGGCCCACGACACCCACGCCGCGGAGCACCATGCCGGCTTCACCGCCGAGCGTGAGACGACTGCCGATCACGGGCTCCCAGGACATCTCGATCGTCGAGAGCAGACGGAAGGACTCCTGGGGATCCACGTAATTCATGGTGAAGCCGGCCTGCGTGCTCCTGGGCAACGCCACGCTGGAACGCTGGTCCCAATTCCCGCCAACGTTCCGCCAGCTCACGCCGATCGCCATGATGTCGAACACCGCAAGCGCGAGCCCGATATCGCCGCTGGTGGCGCGCTCCGGCACGCCGCCGCTGTTCAGGCGAACGTGGCGCAGCGATCCGCCGATGGCGATCAACCCCCGACGATACACCAGCGAGCCCACGCCGAGCGCCTCGTACGGCGCGTCCCGCCCGGCCACGCGGTCCGAATCATGCCCCAGATACTGAATGCCGGCGCCGACGTCGAACTGCCCGAGCCGCCAGCCCACGGCGCCGGTCAACAGTCCGAGCGGCGCCTCCCCGCGCCATGTCCCCTCCAGCGAGACGTAGCGGATGGTGGCGAGACCGGCAGGATTGGCGAACACGGCTCCGGCGTCTCCCACCAGCGCGGCGCCTGCGCCCTGGAGCCCCGCGCTCCGAACCGACCCGGGAAGGCGCGTCACGCTCGGGACCCGGGCACTTTGGGCGGCGAGTGCAGGCGGAGCGCTGAGCCCGGCGAGCACGGCCGCGGCCCAGAGCGGCCGCGTCACGGGGTTCACGAGTTATCGAATCCGAATGAGGTTGAGGCGCGCCTCGTTCGCGCCCAGCGCGTCACCCAATCCATCCGTCAGTTGCAGCGCGGCCCCGCGTGGCCCGGGCGGCACCAGCACGCGGAAATAGGGACCGGACCCGGACCGCAGCATGCCGGTCACGGCAATCGCTCCGCCGACGAACGCCGTCGGCACGATCGGGAACGGCCGATCGAAGGTGGAGGGCGCCTGGCGGTTCAGGTCGGCGTAGGTGGTGCGCAGCCGCCAGCGAGCGAACTTGAGCCGGGCCGGGGCCGTGAATCCCGTGAGATCGGACACGTAGTTGGCGAGCAGCCACTGCGTGAGCAAGCGAGGAACCGGCTCGCCCGTGGCGGCGGCCACGTTCTGTTGCCCGGTGAGGCGAGTTTCCACCATGCGCCGGACCACGTGGTCGCCGAACTGGTCCACCACCCAGCGCACGAACAGCCACGCCGCCCCGCGCTCTTCCAGCGAGCCCGGCGACACGGCGAAGAGCACGGGCCAGTCTTCCGACTCCTTCAAGTACCGATACGCGTTCAACAGGTTGCCGATCGCGAAGTCGGAGAATGCGCGCTGATTGCCCAGGCTCAGGAAGCGGAACGCCCCGAGCTCCTCGGCGAGATGGCTCATCGCCTCGTTGAGCCAGAGCTCCTCCGCCTGCCCCGCGCGCAGCACCACGTGCTGGTAGTAGCTGATCATGTGCTGGAATTCGTGAATGAACGTCACCGGCACCAGCCGGAGGACGGACGACACCGTGTGGCGGCACGTCACCGTTTGAGCCGAGTCCGGCACGATGGCGTAAAACACCTCCCCGTGATTCGATCGCTCGTCCTCGGCGAAGGTCGGGTCAATGTCGATGCTGAAGAAGAAGCCGGTCACGAACGACTGGCCGCACTGATTGGAGGGCGTGAGCTTGTTGACCACCGGCGTGAACAGGATCAGGACCCGGCCATTCCGGTCCACGTCCGACTCGGCGCCGAAGGCCTGCGCGGCAACGTCGTACAGCTGCTCGTCGAACACCGCTCCCAGACTGTCGAAGTGGGCCCCGGTGAAACCCCCGGCCGGCGCGGCCCGGTCCTGGTAAATGGCCGCGTGCTGCCCCACGTACTTCGCTTCGGCGTCCACCGCCGTGAAGTCGTCCAGATCGCTGCATCGAAGCTGGTTGCAGACGCGAAACTGCCGGCGGTCACCCACGGACAGTTCGACGGCCGCCGGCGCCCCCAACGGCGCCTCCATGAGCGGCCCGCGCGGCCGGCGGGCATACGCCGCCTCCGCCTCGCGCAGCGCATCATGGAACTGAAGTCCGAACCTGGCCGACCGTGGTGCGCCGGCCCGCGTCAGGACGAACGTTGCCGAATCGCCTCGCAGCCGATAGGACAGGGAGTCCCCGGGGATCGCGCTCACGGCCTGCGGCGCCACGAGGTACTCGGCCGTGTCCGTGCTTGCCGGCGGCAGGAGGACGCACCCCGCCACGCGCGCGGGCTCCACCGCCGCATAGTCACCCACGGCGAGCCGCAGCGCCTCGGACGCCGACGGTGCGGTGTAGGTGCCGGACAACTCGTTGGAGAGGGCCACGCCCGCGCGCGCCTGAACGCTCACGGTTCCCGGCGCGAGGCACACCGGGGCCACGACGATGGCCGTGGTGCCGCCATTGCCGCCCACGCGCCGCGTGGGGACGCTCCCGATGTCCACCGTAACGGTCGTATCGAGCCCTGAACCCGAAATCGTGATCGTATCGCCGCCGCCGAACGAGGTCGGCGCGATCCCGGAGAGCGCCGGGGGCGCCGTGGCCGACGCGATGAAATCCACCGATCGGTCCGGCTTCTCGACGAGGTGCGCCCGGATGGTGTACGAGCCGGGCGTGGTTCCGAGTTTCACCCCCACCTCCGCGCGGCCGTTGCCGTCGGCCACGGTGGTGGAATCGGACAGCGTGGCGCCGGCCCCGCTGGTGACCCTCCA
>CAZVKD010000258.1:2138-4446 GCA_964627675.1 uncultured Gemmatimonadaceae bacterium | reverse complement strand
ACCTCACGCTGGGCCAGGCCGCGACTCATCTTCGCGTAGACGAGACCACGCTGCGACGTTGGATAAAGTCTCGCGGTCTTCCGGTGCACCACGTCGGGGATCGGGTGTACCTCAACGCCGTTGAGCTGTGGGAATGGGCCACCGCGAACGGCATCGCCGTCTCCCGCAAGCTGCTGGACCAGGAACGGCGCCATCCCGATGCGGTTCCCTCGCTCGGAACGCTGCTGGCGGAGGGAGGGATCCATCACGACGTGCCCGGCGCCGACAAGGGCGCGGTCCTCCGCGAGATCGTCGCCCGGCTCAAGCTCCCCGAAGACGCCGACCGCGAGTTCCTGCTCACGGTGCTGGAGGCTCGCGAGGCCATGGGTTCCACCGGTATCGGAGACGGCATCGCGATCCCGCACGTGCGCAATCCCATCCTGGTGCACGCCGAGGGACCAGCGGTGATGCTGTGCCTGCTGCGCCATCCCGTTGACTTCGAGGCGGTAGACGGCGTTCCGGTGCACGCGCTGTTCACCGTCATCAGTCCCAGCGTTCCCACGCACCTCAAGATCCTGGCGAAACTCGGCCTGGTCTTGCGGGACGCGGAGCTCCGGCGCTTGTTGCGCGATCGCGCGGCTCCGGATGCGATCATCGCCCTGATGGAACGCCTGGAGCAGCGCATTTCGGGGACATTCGCAGCTCCCCGATGATCACGTTCTTCGCCGGCCTCTGGCTGATTCTTGCTGGCGGCATCGTCGGGCTCGTCACGGGCGGCGGCCGGGTGCGGGCCGCCGCATGGGCGTACGGGGCGCTCACGGCGACGGGCGGCGGCCTCTCGGCGTGGACGGCCGTGCGTGTGCTCCTGGGCGGGACGGCCTCACTTGCGGAGTTCCAAGCCGCCGTGCCGGGCGGTCCCTGGCGCTACGGGCTGGATCCCTTGAGCGCGTGGTTCGTCCTCGTGGTGCTGGGGGTCGGCGTTCCGGCGGCGATCTACGGCATCGGTTACCTGGAGGTGCACCGGACCCACGGCTCGGTCAGGCTGGCGCGCGGCGGGTTTGCACTGCTGCTGGTCTCGATGGCATTCGTCGTGACCGCGCGGGCGGTCATGCCATTCCTGATTGCCTGGGAGGTGATGGCGCTCTCGGCCTATTTGCTGGTCGTGTTCGAGGACCGCCAGTCAGAGGTCCGGCGCGCCGGCTTGGTGTATCTCGTGGCCACGCACGTGGGCACGCTGCTGTTGTTCGTCATGTTCGCGCTGTGGGGTGGGTCGGCGCCGGATCTCACGTTCGACTCGCTGGCGCGGGCCACGCGGCCGGACGGCGAGCGTGCGGCGATCCTCCTGCTCGCACTGGCCGGGTTCGGTCTCAAGGCAGGTCTGGTTCCACTGCACTTCTGGCTACCCGAGGCTCACGCGGCCGCCCCGAGCCACGTTTCCGCGATCATGTCGGGCGTGGTGATCAAGACGGGGATCTACGGTTTGCTCCGGGTCATGAGTCTGGTACCGGCACCCGCCTGGTGGGGGTGGAGCGTCTTGCTGCTGGGGATCGTCTCGGGCGTGCTCGGGGTGGTATGGGCCCTGGCTCAGCACGATCTGAAGCGTCTGCTGGCGTACCACTCGGTCGAGAACGTCGGGATCATTCTGATTGGCGTCGGCCTCGGGGCGTTGGGCCGGGTTTACGATGCGCCGCTCGTCGCGGTGCTGGGATTCGCCGGCGCTGCGTTGCACACCGCCAACCACGCCCTGTTCAAGGGACTCCTGTTTCTCGGGGCCGGCGCGGTGGCGAACGCCACCGGGACGCGACAGATCGCCCTGCTGGGCGGCCTGCGCCGATCCATGCCGCTCACGTGGCTGCTGTTTCTCGTCGGGTCCGCCGCGATCGTGGGACTGCCGCCGCTCAATGGATTCGTGAGTGAGTGGCTCGTGTTCCAAGGCCTGTTCCAGAGCGGGCTGGCCAAGGGGGCCGTTCGGCTGGCCGTGTTCGGCGTCGCGGGGCTCGCGCTGATCGGCGGGCTTGCGCTCGCGTGCTTCGCCAAGGTCGGGGGTGCCGTGTTCCTGGGCCATCCGCGCAGCCCCCGGTTGACGACGGCGCGTGACGCGCCGGTCGTGCTCCTGGCGCCGATGATCTGGCTGGCCCTGGGCTGCGGGCTGATCGGACTGTTCCCCCAGGCGATGTTGCCGGTGCTGGCTCGGGTATCCGCTGTGCCGCTGAACGGATCGCCCGCGGGGTTCGGCGTCACCCTGCGCGCCGCCGCGGCGATCTCCGCCATCGGCGGGGCCACGATCGTGCTCGTCGTTCTGGCGTCGCTGGTGCGTCGGGCCGTCGTG
>CAZVKD010000258.1:0-2038 GCA_964627675.1 uncultured Gemmatimonadaceae bacterium | reverse complement strand
CGGCTGCACCAGGGCGGCCTCCAGCGATACGTGTTGTACGTCGTCGGGACCGTGGTCGGTCTGCTCGTGTACCTCATGATGTGGGGCCAGCCGTGAGTCTCGCGCCCGGCGCCGCGCTCGTGGTCGTTCTGGCCGCCGCGCCGCTGCTCCCGGGCATTGCCAACCGCGTGAAGTCACTGCTCACGGGACGGCGTGGCGCCCCGGTGTGGCAGCTGTACGCCGATCTCTTGAGGCTGGCCCGCAAAGGCGCCGTGTACAGCGTCACGACCAGCTGGATCTTCCAGCTCGCTCCCACGGTTCTGTTCGGGACCACGCTCGTCGCCGCGGTGCTGGTGCCGCTGGACGGTCGCGCGGCACCGGTGAGCTTCGCCGGGGATTTCGTGGCCTTCGCCTCCCTGCTTGCGCTCGGCCGGTTCCTGCTCGTGCTGGCCGCGCTCGACACCGGCTCGAGCTTCGAGGGCATGGGGGCGAGCCGCGAGGTGACGGTCGCCAGCTTCACGGAGCCCGCCCTCTTTCTGTGCTTCGCGGCGCTGGCCGTCGCCACCGGCGAAATGACGCTCTCCGGCTCGCTGGGCGGGCCCCTCGCTGGGACCTGGCCCGCGGGCGCGCCTGCGCTCGTGATGGTGACGGGCGCCCTCTTCGTGGTCCTGCTGGCCGAGTCCGCGCGGGTGCCGGTGGACGATCCGGCGACGCATCTCGAGCTCACCATGATTCACGAGGTCATGGTGCTCGATCATTCGGGCCCGGACCTCGGGATGATCCTGTACGCCGGCGCGCTGAAGTTCGCGCTGCTGGCTGCGATGGTCGCCGGTGCCGTCGTACCGCGCGGGACCCTTCCCGCCGTGGCGTCGCTTGGCCTCCTGCTGCTGGCTTTGATTCTCGTGGCGGTCGTGGTGGGGGTCGTGGAGTCGGTGATGGCCCGCCTCCGTCTCGGTCGCATCCCACAGTTCGTGGTGACCGCGGCGGTGCTGGCGAGCTTCGCGCTGGTCCTTCTGCTCCAGGGGGAATCGTGAGCCAACTCGGTTCGCTGCTGCTGCTGCTGGTCGTCCTGACCAATTTCATGGTGCTGGGCACCAGCCGCCTGGCGACGGCGATTCGTGCCGTGGCGCTCCAGGGCCTGCTGCTCGGGTTGCTGCCGGTGGCGCAGGCGACAGAGTGGTCGCCGCATGCGGTGGGGCTCGCGGCTGGCACCATCGCCATCAAGGCGGTCGCGCTGCCGTGGTTCCTGCGCTGGGCCATTCGCGAGGCGTCGGTCCGGCGGGAGATGGAGCCGCTGGTGGGGTTCGTGACGTCGCTCCTGCTCGGGACGGTCGCGGTCGCGGCGTCGTTCGCCCTGGCGCCGCGTCTGCCATTGCCGGACGGCGGTGGCACTCTCCTCGTCGCCGTCGCGCTGTCCACCGTGATCATCGGGTTGCTGGTGCTCACCACGCGCCTCAAGGCGATCACTCAGGTCGTGGGCTACCTGATGCTGGAGAACGGGATCTACGTGTTCGGGCTTACGCAGACCGACCGCGTGCCCTTCCTGCTGGAACTGGGCGTGCTGCTCGACGTCTTCGTGGGCGTGTTCATCATGGGCATCGTGGTGTTCCACATCAACCGAGAGTTCGACTCGATCTCGTCGGCTCGATTGACCGAGCTGCGGGAGGTCTGATGCTTCTCGCGCGGCTCCTGATCCCGGCCCTCGCCGGGGTGGGCGCCTACGCGCACCGCGCCGAGGCGTTCCGAACGGCGTGGCTGGTAGCCGCCGCGCTGCTGCACGCGGGGTTGGTAGGTGCCGTGTGGGTGCAACCGCCGCAGCCGGTGTTTTCGGGCTGGCTCGCGGCGGACCCGCCCGGCCTCGTGGTGCTTTCGGCCGTGAGCCTGCTCTTCTTGTCCGTCGCCGTGTATACGGTGGGCTACCTGCGGCGGGAAAACCCGCGCGGGGGGCGGGTGTTCGTGAGCTGCCTGCTGGCGTTTCTCGCGTCGGCCAGCCTCGTGGCCATGAGCCAGCACGTTGGACTGCTGTGGGTCGGCATGGAAGCCAGCACGCTGGCCGTGG
>CAZVKD010000257.1:1502-4455 GCA_964627675.1 uncultured Gemmatimonadaceae bacterium | reverse complement strand
GGCGTCGCAATTCGCATATCCGACGCCGGCACGGTGGAACCCGAACTGCGCTGGCCCGATGAGTTCGTGCGTCACAAAGCCGTGGATCTGCTGGGCGATCTGGCCCTGCTCGGGGGGCGCCTGGAAGCGACCGTGGTCGCGTTCCGGCCCAGCCACAAGGGGAACCTCACGCTGGTTCGGGCCCTCAACCGCGTGGCGTCCGGCACGGCGCCCGTGATGGGCATCGATCAAGTCCTGGGCACGTTGCCCCATCGGTACCCCATGCTCCTGGTGGACCGGATTCTCGAAATCCGGGGACGGGAACGCGTGGTGGGCCTGAAGAACGTAACGTTCAACGAGCCGTTCTTTCAGGGCCACTTCCCGGATCATCCCGTGATGCCCGGGGTCTTGATCGTGGAGGCGATGGCGCAAGTGGGTGGGATGCTGGTGATGGGGACGGTGGACGATCCCACCAACAAAGCCGTCTACTTCATGGCCATTGACGACGTGAAGTTCCGCAAGCCGGTGGTTCCCGGCGATCAACTTCGCTTCGAGCTGGAGATGCTCCAGGTCCGCGGCACGGTCTGCCGCATGCGGGGCCAGGCGTTCGTGGACGGGCAGGTCGTGGCGGAGGCCGAGATGCTGGCGGGCGTCGTGGACCGGTGAGCCCGGACATCCATCCCACGGCAATCGTTCATCCCGACGCCAGCATCGCCCCCGACGTCACCATCGGCCCGTATGTCATCATCGGACCCCGTGTCGAGATCGGCCCGCAGAGCACCATCGCCCCCCACGCCGTGATCGAGCGGGACACGCGGATCGGCGCGCGCTGCCGCGTCGGTGTGGGAGCCGCACTCGGCGGCGACCCCCAGCACCTCGGGTACGCCGGCGAGACCACCCGGTTGGAAATCGGCGACGACACGACCATTCGCGAATACGTGACGGCCCATCGGGGCACCGCCGTGACCGGGCGGACCAGCATCGGCAGCCGCTGCTATCTCATGGCCTACGTGCACGTGGGACACGATGCCATGGTGTGCGACGACGTGGTGCTGGCCAACGGGGTCCAGCTTGGCGGGCACGTGCGGGTGGGACGGCGCGCCTCGATCGGCGGCGGCACCCCGGTTCACCAATTCGTGCGAATCGGCGACTTCGCGTTCGTGGGTGGAGGCTCCAGGGTACCCCAGGACGTCCCGCCGTTCGCCCGCGCCGCCGGGAACCCACTGCGCCTCTACGGCATCAACTCGGTTGGGCTGGAGCGGGCCGGGTTCGATCCGGGCGTGCGGCGAGCGCTCCACCGAGCGTTCCGACTGCTGTTCAACTCGGAATTGCGGCTCACGGAAGCGATCGAACGGCTGCGGGCCGACGAGCCGCAAATTGCCGAAGTGGACGAGTTGATCGAGTTCATCGCCACGTCCGAGCGGGGCATTCCCCATTGCTGAGCGGGACGCACCGGGTGTATTTGTCGGCCGGCGAGCCCTCGGGAGACGCCCACGGCGCCGCCGTGGTGCGCGCCCTGACGCACGCGGACCCGCAACTCGAGGTCGCCGGGATGGGTGGACCCTGCCTGCGAGCAGTTGGAGCGAGGATCGTCGAACCCGCCGACACGCTGGCGGCGATTGGCGTGTTCGAGGCCGCCACCGCTCTCCCGCGTCATCTGATGGCTTTGGCGCGCGTGAAGCAACACCTCCTCAAGCACCCGTATGACGCGGTGATCCTCATTGACTACCCGGGATTCCACCTGCGCGTGGCCCAGGCGGCGCGGGCCCGGCGCATCCCGGTGCTGTACTACATCCCGCCACAGCTCTGGGCATGGGGTGCGTGGCGTGCTACCCGCCTGCGACAAGCCGTCCGGCACGTCGCGTGCGTCCTCCCGTTCGAACCCCCCCTGTTCAACCGGCTGGGCATTCCGGCGACGTTCGTTGGCCATCCGGTGCTGGACGCGACCCGACCGACCCGTTCGGAGGCGCGAAGGGCCCTGGGCATTGCGGGGGATCGCCCGGTACTGGCCCTGCTTCCCGGCTCGCGCCCTGTCGAGATCGCGCGGCATTGGCCCGCCTTCCGTCAGGCAGCGGGGATCCTAGCCCGGCGGCATCCGGATTTGGTAAGCGTGCTGGCGGCGGCCCCTGGCGCTCGATATCGGCTGGAGAGCGATCCACTCGTATGCGCGAGCGCGGCCGTGGCGCTCGCCGCCGCCGACGCGGCACTCTGCAAGTCGGGAACGGCAACCCTCGAGGCGACCGTCGCCGGAACCCCGATGGCGATCGCCTACGCCATGCATCGCGCCACCTTCGCGATCGCGCGGCGAGTGGCGCACGTTCCCTTTATCGGACTGCCCAATCTCGTCGCCGGCCGGCGCGTAGCCCCGGAGCTGGTACAGGCGGCGGTCACACCCGCCCGGCTCGCCGACAGCGTCGAGCCGCTGCTCGAGCGCGACGGCCCGGCCGCCCGCCGGCAGCGAGAGGAGCTGACCGACGTGGCGGCCCGCCTCGGGACGCCGGGCGTCGCCGCGCGAGTGGCCGCGTTGGTCGCCGAACTCGCAGCGTGACGGACCTGACTGCTGCCTCGCTGGTGAGCGCCACGCGGGCGCTGGCGGCGACGTGGCGCATCGAGGTCGTGGGACTCGAGCTGATGCGGGCGCAGCGCGCCCGCCACCATCCACGCGTCAGCGTCCTGTGGCATGAGCATCTCCTCCCGCTCCTCTGGACCAACCGGGGCAGCCAGGCGGTGATCATGGCCTCGCGCCACCCGGACGGCAGACGGCTCGCCGCGACGTCGCGGCGGTTGGGCTACGATGTCGCTGACGGGTCGAGCAGCCGCGGGGCCGTGGCGGTGCTCCGTCGAGCGCTGCGGGTACTGCGGGCCGGCGGTGAAATCGCCATCGCCGTGGATGGACCCCGCGGCCCGGCCCGCCGGGCGAAACCGGGAGCGGCGTTCGCGGCCATGCGCACGCGCGCCGTGATCGTCCCCGTCG
>CAZVKD010000257.1:0-1492 GCA_964627675.1 uncultured Gemmatimonadaceae bacterium | reverse complement strand
CCGGCCTGGCGACTGCGATCCTGGGATCGGCTCCTGGTGCCGGCGCCGTTTGCGAAGGTCCGTATCGTCTACGGCGAGCCGCTGGAGTGCGCCATGGCGCCCACGTACGCCGCCGGTACACGAATGGTGCAGGACGCGCTGGAACGAACCGCGAGGCTGGCAGCATGCTAGCCCCCAGGTTCTGGCGCGACGAGCACCCCGGCGCTGGGGTGTTCCGCCGCATGCTTTGGCCCCCGGCCGCCATGTATGGCGCTGCGGTGAGCGCGCGCCAAGCGGCCTACGACCTGGGGGTCCTCCGGACGAGACATCCCGGCGCTCCAACGGTGGCCGTCGGAGGCCTGACGGTGGGCGGGGCGGGGAAGACGCCCCTCGCCTCCTGGATCGCAGCCTACTTCGTACGCCGGGGGCTGCGACCAGGGGTCGTGCTGCGGGGCGTGGGTGGAGACGAGTCCGCTCTCCACCGGCAACGGGTGCCGGCGGCCGTGGTGATCGAGGACGCCGACCGGATTCGCGGTTCCCACCGCGCCGTGGCGAGGGGAGCGCAGGTCATCGTCCTGGATGACGCGTTTCAACGGCTCGACGTGGGCCGCGATCTCAACATTGCGGTGATCGCCACCGAACAGCTCGGCGCTCCCGGGCTCCTGCCACAAGGCCCCTGGCGGGAGCCCCTGAGCGCGCTTCGGCGCGCGCATCTCGTCGTCCTGAGCCGCAAGACCGCGCCCCGCCACGCGGCAACCGCTGCCGCCAAGACATTGCGCGCCCATTTCCCGACGGGACCGATGGCCGTCGCCACGCTCCAGATGGCCGGCTTCCGAAGGATGATCCGCCAGCACCGCGTAAGACGGCGCGCGCTTGACGGCTCGAGCGTGCTGGCTGCCGCCGGGATTGCCGACCCCTGGACGTTCGGGGAGCAGTTACGCGCGCTGGGGGCCACGGTCACGGTCTGGCCCTGGCAGGACCATCACGGCTACACCGCCAGCGATGCCAGGCGTCTGGCCTCGGCGGCCGTCGGGTTTGATTACCTTGTCGTCACGGAAAAGGACGCTGTCAAGCTCAGATGGATTTGGCCCAAGGAGGCACCCGATCCGCTGGTCAGTTGCCTCAGCCTCGAGTGGGAGGACGGGTACGTTGCGGTGTTGGACTTGCTAAGTCGTTTCTCCACTTTATCTTGCGGACCGCGACACCGAACTCGAGCCGAGTCTCCACCACCGCATGAGTAACGCCATCGAAGCACCACAGGCCGCGTCCGCCAGCGAAATCGTCGGCCGCGACAAGGACCCGTTCATCGGAGAGGAAAACCCGTTCGAGGCGATGATGGCGCGCTTCGACCGTGCCGCGGAGCTTCTCAGCCTCGACCCCGGCCTCTACCGCGTCCTACGGCAGCCGGAAAAGCAGATCATCGTGGCCGTGCCCATCCAGCGAGACAGCGGCGATATCGAGGTGTTCACCGGCTACCGTGTCCTGCACAACACGTCCCGGGGACCGGCCAAAG
>CAZVKD010000256.1:0-4458 GCA_964627675.1 uncultured Gemmatimonadaceae bacterium | reverse complement strand
GGCGGGCGAAGATAGGCGATGGCGGGCGCCAGGCCACGCTTTCAGCAATTCCGGCACCGAATCAACCGACGGCGAACCGGAAGCCTGGCGGTACCGACGCGCCCCTGCGGACCAAGGGCAGCACCCCAGCGCCGCCACTCGCAGCGCCGCGTATCCGGGCAGGCTCAGCCATCCAAGGACTCGAGCCACGTCTCCACGGCTGCGAGATAGCGGGGGATGGTGAGGCGAGCTTCGCCGAGCGCGTCGTAGAGCTTCTGGTAGTCAATCTCGTTGTACTCGTGGGCGAGACGATTTCGCAGGCCGGCAGCGGGCGCCAGGGCCTCGGCCAACTCCGTCGAGAGGATGCCCAGGCGGCCGAGTTTGGCAAACGATTCGTGGAAGTCCTTCGGCGGCAGCCCGTCGCGCTCGGTGATGATGTGGTAGTTGACGTCAATCATGCGCCCGATGATGCGCTCGAGCAGCCGCTCGGCAACCAGTTGATGCGTTCGGTCGGCCACGAATGCCGAGCGGTCCAGCCGCGCGACGTGCTCCAGCTCCTTCACGTCCCGCAGGATCAGGGCGAACTTCCGCGTGACCAGCAGCCTATCTATTGCCATCGCGCAATCGAGCGATCGCCTGATGAACGGCCCGCGCCTCGAGCTGGAAGAACGGCTGGTACTCCACAAACCGGCGCCAGGCGTAGATCTGCGCGCGGATGAGTTCACGAGGCTCACCAAGCAGGAGGTGCGGGCGGCGCAGCGCCGCCCAGGCGATCAGGGGGTCGGCGCGGTCGAGCCACACGAGGTCTATCTCCCGCGGGAACGCGGCCTGGAGATCGGCGAGCAGCCGCAACGGATCGTGCGCCTGCCAGTTTTCGACCAGCACGGCAAGATCCACGTCGCTCGCCGCGTGCGTCCGGCCGGACACCTGCGACCCAAAGGCAACCAGCAGGCGGATCCCGTGCGTGCGCGCGGCGCGCTCGAGCAGCTCGAGAGCCTCCGGGCTCGGTTCGAGGCCAATCGCGGTCGCAGCGGAGCCCGCCATGACCGACTAATGTACGTACGTCAGGCGGGCGACAATAGTCGAACGGGACGAACATAGGGGGACATCTCAGGCGCCGATGACCGATCCCACGCTGTTCGAAGCCGCAACGGACCCCCGTCCGCTCGCCGACCGCATGCGCCCCGGGCGGCTGGAGGACTTCCTGGGCCAGGAGCACCTGCTGGGCGAGGGGAAGCCGCTGCGGCTCGCGATCGAGCGCGGCGACGTGACGAGCATGGTGTTCTGGGGCCCGCCGGGCTCGGGCAAGACCACGCTGGCCCGCCTGATCGCGCGGTACACCAAGCGGCACTTCGAGCCCTTCAGCGCGGTGACCGAGGGCGTGCCGCGGGTGCGCGAGATCATCGCCGAGGCGCGGGAGCGGCTGCGCGCCGAGGGGCGGGGCACGATCCTCTTCTGCGACGAGATCCACCGGTTCAACAAGGCGCAGCAGGACGCCTTCCTGCCCTGGGTGGAGCAGGGGGTGATCACGCTGATCGGCGCCACGACGGAGAATCCGTCGTTCGAGCTGACCGGGGCGCTGCTCTCGAGACTCCAGGTGTTCGTGCTCCAGCCGCTCGAGCCGGGGCACATTCGGGCCCTGATCGAGAAGGCCGCGTCGGCGGCGGGGGCGGCAGGCGGCAAAGGGGCAGCAGGACGGGCAACGGCGGGTGCCACCGGTGCGGCGGCGGGACTGAATTTGTCCTCCGAGGCGATTGACGCACTGGTACGCCATGCGGACGGTGACGCGCGGCGGGCCTTGAATGCGGTGGAGGCGCTGGCCGAGCACGTCCGGCGCGGGCGCGAGGCCCCGGCCGAGGCCGCGGACGTGCCAGGTGCCCATCCCGCCACCGATGCCGCCCGCGCCGCCCCTGCGCCCGCTCCCACCGTATCCCTGGCCGACGTCGAGCTGGTCCTGTCGCGCCGCCTCCCGCGCTATGACAAGGCGGGCGAAGAGCACTTCAACATCATCTCCGCGCTCCACAAGGCGGTGCGCGGGTCGGACGTGGAGGGCGCTCTGTACTGGCTGGCCCGGATGATCGTGGGTGGGGAGGACCCGCTGTACGTGGCGCGGCGCGTGGTTCGCATGGCTTCGGAGGACGTCGGCCTGGCCGACCCGCGGGCGCTCTCGGTGGCGCTGGCCGCGAAAGACGCGTATCACTTCCTGGGATCGCCTGAAGGCGAATTGGCGATCGCCGAAGCCGTGGTCTATCTCGCCACGGCGCCCAAGTCCAACCGGGTGTACCAGGCGTGGTCGCAGGCAATGCAGGCCGCGCGCGATCATCCGGCCGAGCCCGTGCCGCTCCACATTCGCAACGCGCCCACGCCGCTGATGGAGGAGCTGGGATACGGGGCGGGGTATCGCTACGATCACGCCGAGCCGGACGCGCTGGCGGCGGGACAGGAGTATCTGCCCCAGGTGTTGCGTGGCTCGAAGTGGTACGAGCCGAGCGAGCGGGGTTACGAGAAGACGGTGCGGGAGCGGTTGGCGTGGTGGGAAGGGATCAAGCGCAAGGCCGCGGGCGAGCGGGATCGGGGCTTGAACGAGTGAGGAAGTCTTTCCGGGCGGAGCGGCAGGCGCCTCCGGTCCCCGTTGCGCCAGCGGTCAGGCGGCCAGTCGCTTGAGCAGTGCCGGCACGGGGACGAGGCGGCGGTTCACCGGGTCAACCGAAAGCCTGAACGCCTCCAGTGTGACCACGCCAAGGAGCGGATCGGAGCCCGGTTCTCCGAACACGACGATCGTGGGCTGCGAGCGCCCTTCGAGGCGGATGCGGACCCACGCGATGTCGTAGGCCACCTGCCTGCCGTCCGCGAGGATGAACGGCCATTGTTCGTCGGCTGTCACGGCGAGCCTCGCCAGATGGTCGCGCGGCACCGACGTGAACGTCGCCCCGGTGTCCACCAGGGCGTCCAGCGGCTCGAGCGCGCCGCCGTCCAGGCGGCCGACGTGGATCGGCACGTAGAAGCTCCCCACGGCAAAGAAGATACCTGCGAGCTTGACCGCCGAGGTAGCCAAAATGTCGTGGCGAGGGATCGAATTATTGCGACAAGCCCCCCCGGGTACACCTGATTGCACCCCGCGGGATCGCTGGCGCGGGGGCCTTAGCCCAGGATCTCGTCCGCGGTGATCTCGACGCCCGGCAGCTCGAGCGGCTGGAGCGTGGCGCCGCGCGTCACCACGCGAACGTCCCGGTATTCCTCGCCGGCCGGACTGCGGTGAACCTGAACGCAGTCCGCCGGCAAGTCCACCAGCCAGACTTCCGGGATGCCGCTGCGGGCGTAGAGGGGGACCTTGACCTCCCGGTCGTAGCCTACGGTGGTGTCCGAGACCTCGATCAAAAGCAGCACGTCCTTCGTGCTGGGCAGGGGCGCGCCGCGCGTGGGCGGCGGTTTCAACAGTACGACGTCGGGCTGAGGCACGCCGCGCCGGGAGATCACGACGGGGTTCTGCACGCTCACGGTGGCCTGGTCGCCGGCCAGGCGCGCGAACAGCGTGGTCAGCCGGTTCACGGTATGGACGTGGAGTGGGCCGATGGGCGTCATCTCGACGATCTGCCCATCGAGGAGCTCCACGCGGTCGTCCTCGCTGAGGATGCCGAGCTCCGCCAGACGGTAGTAGTCGTCCACGGTGAGGCGACCTTTGAGCAGGCGAACGGCCATGGGCACAATATCGGCTCGGCGAGAATGCCGAGTCAATTTTGGGGCAGAGCGCGTCTCCGAGCGGTATCGTTTCCACGCCAGCCTGAGCGAAAAAACGCGGCAAAATGCGTTTGCGGGGGAAGCCGTGGCCGGCCGAGCCACCGGCGAGCGGCCTCACTCGGCGGATCGGAGCGGATTCACGCGGCGCGTGGGGATGAACACGCTGCGGGCGGATGCACTCGCCTCAGCGATGCCGATGGGCCGTGCCGAGCACGAACCACCGGACGCTTTACTGGGTACGCGCCCCGGTATCGCTCCGGCGAGTGCAGCCGCCCAGCCGCTGCCGGTCGCCCTCGCTTGCTGGGTCCCGAGCTGCCAGAGCCGCGAGCCGGGTACGCGCTCCGGCATCGCTCCGGCGAGTGCAGCCGCCCAGCCGCTGCCGGCCGCCCTGGCTTGCTAAGTCCCCAGCTGCCAGAGCCACCAACCGCCTGCGCGATCGGACACCGTGACGGCTGATGCAGGGCGCAACCGGAGGCGTCACGCCTTGCGTTTCTCACAGCTTCTTCTGGCACATCTCCGCGAGGTATTCCCCGAACGGAATGCTCCCCGTGAGCCCGGGCGACACCGCGTTCAGCACGTGCACCGTGCGGGCCGTCTCGCGCACCAGGATGTCGTCGAGCAGCCTGCCGTCGCGCGAGACCATCTGCGCCCGGTTGCCCGCGAAGGAGCGGCGCAGGTGGCGGCGCTCGAGGTCGGGCACGAGGAGCCGCGCTTCCCGCCACACACGGGCCAGGGAGAGGC
>CAZVKD010000255.1:0-4489 GCA_964627675.1 uncultured Gemmatimonadaceae bacterium | reverse complement strand
GCCGCCTTGCGGAAGAACAGCGCGTAGTCGCCCGGCTGAGCCTGCATGGGGACGTAGCGGGTTTCGCGCGCCTGGATCTTCCAAGGCTCGTCGTCGAGCTGAGCCGGCTCGGGGAACGGCGTGCCGGGCCCGGTGGCCACGATCCGGCCACTCTGCACGGCCTGGTGGTCTATCGCGGTCGGGGGCAGGTAGAGGCCGACCGTGGTGCGCTCCTCGCCCTCCTCCGGCGCGATCAGCACTCGGTCACCCACGACGATCAGCCGCTTGGATGGCTCGGCCATATCCCAATGATAGGGGCGGAGTGCCGCGAGCGCGAATGGCGCAGGGCGGCCAGTGCCGAGCGCCCGGCGCGCCTTGTCAGTGACCGTTCCGCGGACCCTGTCCGGCGGTCACGACCTCCCGGCTGAGGGCGAACCACCCGCCGCCAATTGCGCCGCCCGCTATCTCCCCTCGGAGGTCACCCGTGGCGCGTCCTTCTTGGCCCAGCGCTCGAACCAGCTCCGCAAGTAGAGCTGGGTGCGCATGAAGTTGGACGGCCTGCTCGTCGTTCCGTGCCACTCCTCCTTGAACCGGATCATGGCCGTGGGGATCTTGCGCAGCTTCAGCGCCTGGTAGAACTCCTCCGTTTGGGGGATCGGCGTTCGCAGGTCCAGCTCACCCGTCATCAGCATGGTCGGGGTGGTCACGTTGCCCACGTACATGAGCGGCGAGCGGCGCAGATGTTCGGACGGGTCCTCCCACGGCAGCTTCGCGAAGTTGCGGTACCAGGTCGGGCCGTCTGTCGTCCCCACGAAGGACAACCAGTTGATCACCGGACAGTTGGATGACGCCGCCGTGAACCGATTGGTGTGCCCCACGATCCAGGCGGTCAGCACGCCGCCGCCGGAGCAGCCGTAGACGAAGAGGTTCCGCTCGTCAATGAAGCCCTTGCGGATCACTTCGTCCACGCCCGCCATGAGGTCGTCGAAGTCCTCACTGGGGTAGGCGAACTTGATGGCGTTGCCGAACGCGCTGCCGTAGCCGGTGCTGCCGCGAGGGTTGGTATAGAGCACGACGTAACCGTTGGCCGCGTGCTCCTGCCAGCCGAAATTGAACGCCCCGTTGTACATGGCGTGCGGGCCGCCGTGAATGGTCAGGATCAACGGATACTTCTTCGTGGGGTCGAAGTCCGGCGGCTTGACGATCCAACCCTGAATGCGGTAGTTGTCGGCCGACGTGTACCAGATCTCTTCGACCTCGCCGAGCTTCCTGCCGGCGAGCACGTCGCCGTTCACGTCGGTGAGCCTGGTGAACTGCGGCCGCCGTACGTCGAACGACACGATATCGCCGGGTTCGTGAGCGGTGGCCAGCGTGCCGACGGCGAGGCCGCGCGGGGTCATACTCGACAGGTTCAGCATGTGCTTGCCGTCGGTGACCTTGCGCGCGGACCCTGACAATGGCGCGAAGTACAGATTCGCGTAGCCCTGGTCTTCCGCCGTGAAATACACGCCGCTGTTGTCCGCGGCCCAGGTGACGTTCTGTGGCGAGCGATCGAGCCCCACCGCGATCTCGCGCGGATTGGTTCCGTCGGCGCTCATCACGTACAGCCGGTTGGCGACGTACGTGTCGTCGGTCCAGTCGTAGCCCGTGTAGGCGACGAGCCTGCCGTCCGGGGAGACCGCCGGGTTGCCATCGGGACCCTTGCGCGTGGTGAGCTGGCGGATCTCTCCCGTCCCCACGGTGACCGCGTAGATCTCCGATTCACGCCAGGCGTGCTCGGCGTCTTCGGCGCGGAGACCGGAGAAAAGGATTCGCGAGCCGTCCGGGGTCCATTCCGGCTGGCCGTGATTCCAGTTGCCGTCGGTGAGCTGCCGCGGCGTGCCGCCCGTGGCGGGAACGACGAACAGATGGCGGTAGCCGTCGTCGGTAAATCCTTCGCGATCCTGCCGGTAGTCGAGGCGCGTGACGATCTTCGGGTCCGCGGTCCACTTGGCGCCGTCCGGCCGCGACGGGAGCCTGATCGCCCACCGCTCGTCCTGGGGCACCAGCATGCTGAAGGCGAGGCTCTTGCCGTCAGGCGCCCAGGCGATGCCGCTGGGACTCTTTTCCACGCGGGTGACTTGTGTGACGGCGCCTTCGGCATCCATCCAGCGCACGAAGATCTGCGTGCCGCGTGGCTCTCCCTCGGCGAGGTAGGCGATGCGCGTGCCGTCGGGCGACCAGCGGGGCGAGGACCCGTCCACCAGTTTGCGTTGCCGCGAGCCGTCGGCGTTCATGATCCAGACGGATGACTCCCAGCGATCGTTCACCTTGTCCACCCAGCGGCGCGTGAAGATGATCTGCGACCCGTCGGGGGACACTTGCGGGTCCTGCACCTGCTCCCACTCGAGATAGAGGTCAAGCGTGAGACGGTTGGGACGTTCCTGCGAGATGGCCACCGGCGCCAACGCGACGAGCAGGACGGTGACCAGCGGGGTGAGGTGGTACGACGGGACGTGACGCATCGTGCCGTGCTCCTTGAAGCGGTAACCACCCCAAATTGGCGCGGGGTCCTCGGGGCCGCCAGCCGGCGACTCGGCGGCAGCAGAAACGCGATCCGTAAATTGGCCCACCGAACAAGGCCTCAGGGTGGCGCCGGAAACGAGCCCATGGCGTGCCGGCCGCTCCTTCCCCGCCATCGAACCCGGCGCCGCTTCCGTTGGTTCACGGCCTGTCCCCGACCGCTTTTTCAACCGCGTTGCGGAAAGACTCGGGATCCAGCGCCGGGTACCGGTACAGGTGGGGCTCGACAAGGGCAAACAGGTCCAGGAGGCGAGCGGGGTCCACCAGCCGTCGGGCCAGCATCTCACCGACGTCGGCCACGTCCTGGGAATGGCCGCGCTCGATCTTCGCCAGCGCCTGCGAGTAGAAGTCGTAGTGAAACACCGCCAACCGCCCCTCCTGCGAGACGAACAGGCTGCGTTCCTCCCAGCCCGGCAGCGCGGGAATGAAATCGGATGGAGCGGCCAGCTCGACGTTGATCTCGAGTTCGTCCTTGAGCGTGGCGATGGCGCGAAGGAGCGCGTCCTGCTCCGGGACCAGCTTGAGATCAACGTCTATCGTCGTGGGACGCCAGCCCATGAGCACCGCCGTGGCGCCGCCGGTCAGGTAGGCCCGGCACGGCTCCTCGGCGGCGCGCGACAGGGCGCGGAGGAACTCCTGAAGTCTGGCGGCGTCCGTCAGTCGCCGCATTTCGCCGCGCGCTCGAAACTTACCAGCCGTCGCACCAATGCGTTGTACCGCGAATGCGCGGCATCCGGGTCTTGACTGGCGAGCGCTTGGTACAGCTTGATCTCCGGTTGCGCCAGATCGCGGCGCGGCACCGGGATGCCCAGACTCCTGAGCTTGGGAGCGCCAACCAGCACCAGCAGCGCCGGTACCGACTCGACGCCTCGGTCGAGATCCCGCAGGCCGGTCTCGACCAAGTCGGCGCCCGGAAGAAGGCCGCCACCCTGGTCCATGGCGTGATTGTAGCCGCCGATGGCGGAAGTGGCAAAACCTTCGCTCCGATGTCCTCGGTGGCGGCCGTCGCCGCGGGACCTTTCGCTATGAGGGCTGTCCCGTCTGAGTGCGGCCGGGCGGGCTCAGCCTGTCCGTGCCACGGGCGGCCACGCGGAGGCGATTTGGCGCCCGAAACCGGCCGATGGCGTGCGAGCGCCTCCTCCCCTAGTATCGGAACCCGGCGCCGCTTCCGTTTGTTCACGTCCCCCTGGATATCCCGCCTGGAGGCTCCATATGGTTCGACCTGCGGACCGACTGTTCATCGGACTGGGCGGCCACGTCGTGGCGGTTGATCCGGCCACGGGCAGTGAAGTGTGGCGTACCAAGCTCAAAGGCAGCGATGTCGTGACGGTGTGCCTCGCCGGCAGGCACGTGTACGGCGCCACCAAGGGAGAACTCTTCTGCCTCGATCGAGCCACGGGACACGTCCTGTGGCACAACCGTCTCAAGGGCCTGGGAATGGGGATCGTCGCCTTTGCCCAAAGCGGCGATGAAGTTGTGGCGGCCGCCAGAGCGGCGGAGGCTGCGGCTGCAGCCGACGCCACCTGATTGGCAGCTGGATCAGCGACGCCTGGTCACTCGACTCGCTACTCCGCCGTCTCCCGAATCACCGCGAGCGGCGTGCTGCGGAACACTCGCACACTGTTGGCCAGGCCCACGGCGGTGGTCGCCACGGCGGCGCCGAGTCCCAGGGCAGCCAGCGGAACGGCCGGCAGGCGGAACGGCACTTCGAACAGGAATCGCGTGAGCGCCCACCCCGCCGCGCCGGCGAGGAGCATGCCGGCCAGGGCCCCCACCAGCCCGATGGCGCAGTATTCGGTCGCGACGATGCGGGCCACCTGTGCCCGACTCGCGCCCAGCGTCTTGAGCAAGGCGCTCTCCCGCATGCGCTGAAAGCGGGACGTGGCGATGGCTCCCACCAGCACGACGAGGCCGGCCGCGATGCTGAACAAGGCCATGAAGCGGATGG
>CAZVKD010000254.1:0-4491 GCA_964627675.1 uncultured Gemmatimonadaceae bacterium | reverse complement strand
GGGGCATCCGCATCGGCTAGCTCGAGCTCGGCCCGGCGTTGCGCGATCAGTGCGTCCAGCTCTTCCGTTTCAAGCTCCGCGATGACCTGGCCCCTGCGGACCCGGTCGCCCACGTTGGCCCGAAGGCGCCGCACACGCCCGGAGATTCGGGAACCTACCCGCACTTCAGCGCCGATCTGTGGCTTGACCGCGCCGATGGCGACCACGGTGGCGGCGAATGTGCGGTGAGCAACCGTTACCGTCGGCCCTGTGCTGCCACCTCCGTTGCCGGCGCGTAGCAACGCGACCAGCAGCAGCACGGCCAGGCCCGTGGCCGCCACGGACATCGCGAGGCGCCGCCGCTCCACCTGAGTCCTGAACAGGCCTGCTATCCGCATCGGGCCCCCCAGGCCAACCCGGCTCCCGGACCTACGATTGAGGATACTGTGACGGGAGGGCGTTCGGATAGACGGGCGGGTCGCCGTGCGAGGCCGGCTAACGGCGTTCGTTATTCACGCGGATCCTGAGTGGTACGATGGTGGTTCCCCAATGCAGCCGGAGCGTTGCCGAATCCGGTGTCACGACAGGGAAGTAGAACGCCAGCACCTCCATATGTGCCCCCTGCTCGGGACGGACCGTGAGGCGCAAGGCATCGTGTTGCTCGCCGGGATAGGGGGTGTGGAACACGTGGGCGGCGCGGCTGAAGATCACCGTCCACGGATCAGGGTCGGGCTGCGGAATCACCCAGAAGGAGTACTCGCCCGCCGCCAGCGGCTGGTCCTCCACGCTGACGTCCCGGCTCACCGCGATCATGGTCGCCGAGTCCGCGCCCGGATTCCAGATCCGGCCCCAGCGCACCACCCCGCCGAACAGCGTGCGGCCGCGGGCAACCGGGCGATTGTAGATGATGGTGATGTCCGTGTACCCGACGCGCTGCGACACGGTGCCGTGTTGGCTGAACGGGATGCCTTCTTGGGCGAGGCCGACGCGAGTAGCCGCAAGAGGAGCCAGCAGGCAGTAGAAGATGAGGGGACGAAGGAGCATCGGGCGTTGGCCAGGGCGCAGTGTCACGGTCCAAATGGCGCCGATCATCGCGGAGTTCCCAATCGCTTCCTCACGCCTTCCACGAATCGCTCCACTGCATCCTCGGAGAACCGGAAGAACAACTCTGGCTCCACGACCTCGTACTCCATGACCACGGGCGCGCCCGAAGCATCCAGCACCAGGTCCACGCGGGCGTAGAGGGTGGGTTCGCCGGTCGCCGCGAGCGCCCGGCGCGCCACGTCGAGATGCGCCTCGCTCGGCTGTGCCAACGCCACCGAGCCTCCGTGATCGTCGTGCACCCGAAAGTCACCGGGCGCGGCCTGCTTGTGCACGGCGTGGGTGAACTCCCCTTCGATGAACACCAGCGACAACTCACCGGCCTCGGGCACGGAACGGACGAACGGCTGAAGCAGCATGTCCTCATACGGCAGCAGGCGATCCAGGTGGGCCTGAGCCGGCGCCCAATCCCCGTTCGTGGCGCGCATGGCGTAGCGCCCCGACTGGGCGACCGCGGCCTTGAGCACGATGTCCCTCCAGCCACGCGCCTCGGCGGCCGCTCGAATCGCGACCGGCCGGCCGGCGCGGAGCACTTCGGTCGGGACGGTCGGTACGTTCTGGCGCGCGAGGTCGCACAGGTAACTCTTGTGCGTGTTCCACTCGATGAGCCGCTGGCTGTTCCATAGGGTGGTGCTGGCCGCCGCGCGCGCCGCCCAGGCCAGAAACTGCCCACGCCGCCAGCAGTAGTCCCAGGCCGAGCGGATCACCAGCAGCTGGAACGCGGCCCAGTCCTGGTGCGGATCCTCCCACACCACCGGCTCGGCGCTGATCTCCGCCCGGCGAAGCGCGTTCAGCAGATGGCGATCGTCGGCGTGGAGCCCGGGCATCGCCCCGCAGGTGACGAGCCCGACGTCCACGGCGCTATCGCCCCGGCTGCGGCGACGCCCGCTGCGCGTCGCGGCACTGGGGCCAGTTGCCCGGCTGGCCGGTGAAGCGATTCACCGGGAACAGCTCGCGCCGCGCCCGCGGCACCCGCTCGGGATCTTCAGCGGCCAGGTAGGCGAGCATCGCGGCGAGCGTGGCGTTGTTCTTCAAGTCGTCGAACACCAGCTTGTCATAGGTATCCCGGTTGGTGTGCCAGGTGTACACGTCGTAGTCGAAGTCCGTGGAAGACAGGCTGAATCCAGGCGCGCCCGAGCAGATGAAGGAGGCATAATCGCTCCCCCCGCCCCCGGGGATCCCGGGAAACTCGAGTCGGATGTGCCGCGTGATCTCGTTGGGCAGCCGGGCGAACCAGCGAGCGAGATGCGCGCTCGCGTCCACCAGTCCCTGTGCCGAAACCTGCACTACCCGCCCGGTGCCGTTATCCTGGTTGAAAAGCGCCTGCAGGCCCTGGACGATCTCCGGATGGTCCGCCACGAACGCCCGCGAGCCGTTCAAACCCTGCTCCTCTCCGCTCCAGTGCCCCGCGAGGATGGTGCGCTTGGGCTGTGGGTACGCCGTCTTCAGGATCCGCATCGCCTCCATCATGGTGACGGAGCCGGTGCCGTTGTCTGTGGCGCCGGATGACGCATCCCACGAGTCGAAGTGGGCCGAGAGCATGACGTACTCGCTCGGCTTGTCCGTTCCCGGGATTTCGGCGATCGTGTTGTAGGTCGGCACCTCCCCCAGGAACTCCGCCTCGGCTTCGACCCGGATCACGGGGCTCTGTCGGTTCTCGGCCAGCCGATACAGCAACCCATAGTCCTCGCAGCTCAGATCAATGCTCGGCCCCTTCTCCGTGCGCGCCTGAAAGATCTTGTTCACGCCCCATCCATTGGACCAGTTGGACTCCAGCAGGCCCAGCGCGCCGGCCTGATCGAGGCGCCGCCGCGCGTCGAGCGGATCCATGCCGGTGCGCCGCCGCAGGCTCCACCGAGCCCGAGCGGAGTCGCGCTCGGTCTTCATGCGCTGGACGGATTCCTGCGTACCGTGCTTTTCCCAGTACGCGTCCGGCCGGCACGTGGGCTGCGGGAACGACACCAGGACGAACCGTCCCTTCGCCTCCGGGAGCCACGCAACGAATGCCGCAGAGTCGGGGAATTCCGGCAGAACTGCGAGCTGGCCTTCGATCCTCTTGCCTCCGGTCCCCGGGCTCCAGGCGAGCATGGTCGCTTCCAGCGATCGCACGCGCGGCTTGATGAGGTCCACGTGAGTGATGCCGCGCCGCCAGCCGCGCCAGGTCCCGTACTGCTCGTTCCTGGCGGCAATGCCCCAGCTCGCGTACATCGCCACGGCCCAGTCGTTCGCGGCCTTCTGGCCGGGCGAGCCAGTGAGCCGGGGGCCGACCGAGTCCAGAAGCGCTTGGGCGAGGCGGGGGAGGTGGGAGTTTTCCATGCCCTCCCGCCAGATGCGCCGCAGCACGGGGTCCTCGAGGGCCAAGGTCTGAGCGTCGAGGCCGGTGGGTGTGACGGTGCCGATGATGACGGCTGCGAAGACGGCAGCCAAGCGAGTTGGAGACTTCACTCATCCCCCGAAAGCCACGGACGGTCCGAAAAGTCGCTGAGCTCGATGTGGAACGGGAGGGGAGGGATTTGGGCTGGGCAGAGCCCGCGGTGCCGGAGCCCGGCTAACGCTGGTCAATGAACACGCCAGTCCTCGATAGCTTGGGAGGATCGGGGCCCTGTGCGGGTCCGCGACGAACGGGCGCGGGGCCTCCTCGGGAGCAGTCGCCCGGGCTGCGGCGCGAACCGAGATAGCCGAGCCGTCGCCCAGTCGCGACGTCAATCGCGCGTCATGCCAGGCGCCGTCGCCGTGCCGAGGCCGAAGCCGCTCGGGCGGCCCGAACCTCCTGGTTCCCCCGCACCGCCACCAACCCGCCGAACCGGCGCTCTCGTCGCTGGAACTCGGCGATCGCGTGCGCCAGGTGCTGGCGCCGAAAGTCGGGCCACAGGGTCGGCGTGAATACCAGCTCCGCGTACGCCAGCTCCCACAGCATGAAGTCGGAGAGCCGCTGCTCGGCGGCGGTGCGGACCAGCACGTCCGGTTCGGGCACGAGCCGCGTAATTTCCTGGTGCAACAGCTCGGTGGAGATCTCGCGCGAGGCCAGCGAACCGCGCTCGACACGGCGGGCCAGCTCGCGCGCCGCCTGACTGATGGCCCAGCGGGCGCTGTAATCAATGGCGAGCCGCAGGTGCAACCGGTCGCCGCCCGCCGTGAACGCCTCGGCCTCTTCCAACGCCGCCAGAGCGGAGCGGGGCATGCGGTCTCGCCGGCCGATGGCCGTCACGCGGACGCCGTTCTCCCGCAGTTCTTCCTGCTCGCGCCGGCAGTACTCGCGCAGCAGCCAGAACAGGCGGCCCACCTCCGTGGGCGGCCGCTTCCAGTTGTCGGCCGAGAAGGCGTACAGTGTGAGCGTGGTCACACCGAGGTCGGGTGAGCCGCGCACCACGTCCCGCACGCTGTCCACGCCCGCCAGGTGCATCTGGCCGA
>CAZVKD010000253.1:1180-4521 GCA_964627675.1 uncultured Gemmatimonadaceae bacterium | reverse complement strand
CGCGCGCAGGCAAGTCGTGGCACTCCTCGGTCCCTCCGGCTCCGGCAAGAGCACGGTGCTGCGGGTTATCTTGGGGCTCGCGCCGCCGCAGCTGGGTACCGTCCTGCTCGGCGGCGAGGTTGTAAGCGAGCCGGGCCGAATCCTTGTCCCACCCGAGCGGCGGCAGCTCTCCGTAGTCTTTCGGGACCTCGCGCTCTGGCCCCACATGACCGTGCGGGGAAACTTGGGCTTCGGCCTGGCCGCCCGAGGCGTGCCTCGGGTCGAGCGAGCCAGCCGGGTTGCTGCTATGCTCGACCGCCTGGGTCTAGCCGACAAGGCCGATCGCTATCCTGGGCACCTGTCAGGAGGCAAGCGGCAGCGGGTTGCCATTGGCCGGGCCCTGGTCCAAGAGCCGCGAGCGATTCTCCTCGACGAGCCCTTGTCGAACCTTGATGTCACGCTCAAAAGCCAACTGCTACTGCTGGTTCGTGATCTCCTCCAAGAGTACAGGAGCACCGCGATCTACGTTACGCATGAGCCGCGAGAGGCCGTCTCGCTCACCGATCGGATCGCCGTGATGGAGGCCGGGCGGATTGTCCAGGTGGGCACCTTGGACCAGCTCCGAGCGAAGCCGGCGAGCACCGTCGTGAGGAACGTGGTGGAAGACCTCCACTGGGCCGCGCCGGCGCGTGCGTGATCGCCGTATTCTCTACGTTGCGGCGTTTCTCCGTTCGCTCGCGACGGGAATGGTCGGCGTGCTCATCGGCCTCTACCTGTCCCAGCTGGCCTTCGATCCAGCCGAAGTCGGCATCGTGGTGGCCGCGGGGTTGGCCGCAACCACGCGGTCCAAGCCGCAGCCGCTCTCGCGGGAGGGCGCAGCCACGCCCCATTGCAAGATAGAAATCTATTTCTATATTGCAAGACATGCTCCACAGGCAGATCCACGGAGAGCTTCTCGCACGCCTCACAGCGTACCCCGCGGTGGCCCTGATCGGGCCCCGTCAATGCGGCAAGACCACGCTCGGACGGTCGCTTGGCGGGGCCTACTTCGACCTCGAGCAGGAGTCCGAACGCCTGCGCCTGGACCTGGAGTGGAATGCCCGGCTGGGCGGCGAGGATCTGCTGGTCTTGGACGAAGCGCAGTCCTGGCCCGACGTGTTCCCTCGCCTTCGCGGGGCGATCGACCGCGAGCGGAAGCGCGCCGGACGGTTTCTGTTGCTCGGCTCGGTGTCTCCGTCGCTGATGGTGCACGTGTCCGAGTCCCTGGCCGGCCGTCTGTCGCTGATCGAGCTGACGCCCTTCCTGTGGACTGAGTTGCAGACCCAGGCGTCCCGACGGCGCCGCTGGCTCTGCGGGGGCTACCCCGACGGCGGCGTCCTCAAGCCCGGGCCGTACCCGCGATGGCAGCTGGATTATCTCGCCCTGCTCGCCCAGCGAGATCTGCCGGCCTGGGGCCTGGCCGCGAAACCCCAGACCACGGACCGCCTGCTACGCATGCTCGCGGCAGTGCACGGGCAAGCCTGGAACGCCTCTCAGCTAGGCCAGAGCCTCGGCCTGTCGTACCAGACGGTGAACAGCTACGTGGACTACTTGGTCGGCGCCTTCTTGATCCGCCGTCTGCAGCCCTACCAGGTCAACATCAGCAAGCGGCTGGTGAAAAGCCCAAAGATCTACTGGCGCGACAGCGGCCTGCTCCACGCCCTGCTGAACGTGCCGGACGAGCGGTCGCTCCTCGCCCAACCCTGGGTCGGAGCGAGCTGGGAGGGTTTTGTGATTGAACAGGTGATCGGTGAGCTCTTGTCCCTGGGTCGCAACTTCGGCGCCTACTACTTCCGGACCAGCGATCAGTACGAGCTGGACCTCGTGCTGGATCTCGGCACAGAGCGATGGGCCGTGGAGATCAAGCTCAGCGCGTCGCCCGCTCCCGCTGATATGGACCGACTGAACAAGACCGCCGACCTGATCGGCGCCTCACGGCGCTTCCTCGTCTCCCAGACAGACGAGTCAGCCGGCGACGAGGAGCGGGCTTCCTGCAATCTCCCTGGCCTGATCGAGCGTCTTCGCGCGCGGGCCACATGAGTGGGCGCCGTTCGGGACCTCGACGTCCGGGGCCCAACGTTAGTAGACCGACACACAAGGGCGCGGCAGGTCCCGTAGTCGACCACGCCGCAAGGACTTCTTACCAAGGCGGAGCTCCCGAGGAGGGACTCGAACCCCCGACCCGCCGGTTAACAGCCGGCTGCTCTACCAGCTGAGCTACTCGGGACCGTGCGGCGGAGTCTAATCCCCCGCTTCGGGCGATTCAAGCAATCGGACGCCCGTCGAACGCGGCGACTCTCGCCTGCAAACGAGCCGTGGCCGCCGGCGGGCGGTGACTTAGTTGAACGTCCTGATCAGGATCGCGAGGGAAATCGTAATCTGAATGGCCTGAAGCAGGATCACCGTGTCGTCCCGCGTGAACGGGCGCCTCGCCACCAGGATCTGATCACCGGACCGGACGCCGATCTCCTGGAGCGAACGCCCCTGGATGTTCTGCCGCTGAAAACTCACCTGGAGCTGCTCGCCCTCCCGCAGCACGCGGATCTTGTTCAAGTCTCCGTTCCGCGAAGGGCCTCCCGCCATGGCCACGACGTCAATGACGCTGAGCGTGGGATCAACCGTGTACAGCCCGGGACGCGCGACTTCTCCCAAAACGGCCATGCGGAACATCGGCGTGACGGTGATGAACGGCGCGTTGAAGACCGCCTCGAGCCCGGCCCGAATGCGATCGCGCAGGTCGCCCACGGTGAGACTGCGCGTGTCAATCTCTCCGATGACCGGATACTGGAGGATCCCCCGCTCGTCCACCTGGAACTGACCGGAGTACTGCGTCTGGCCCCACACGTCCACGCGAACGATGTCCCCGGCCCGCAGCGAGTAGGTCGCCCCGGCGCCCGAGACCACCGGCTGCTGCCCCCGAAGGGCGGCGACACCCAGGAAGGTGGCGGCAAAGGCCAAGCGCAGGGACGGTCGCATCGCGGCACAAAGATGCTGGCGGCTCACCCAAGGGTCAACGTGTGCCGTCCCTGGCCGGCGTCGCGGGCCGATTGACCGGAATCGGCCCCGCCGGCATCCAACACGGCGCGGAGGTACGTCGCGGTGTGGGTGCCGGCGCGCGAGACGTCTTCAGGCGTGCCCGCGGCGACCACTCGGCCCCCGCCGTCTCCCGCCTCGGGGCCGAGATCAATCACCCAGTCGGCGCGCTTGATCACGTCGAGATGGTGCTCGATCACCAGGACCGTGTGGCCGGCATCCACCAAGCGGTCCAGCACGCGGAGCAGAGTACGGACGTCTTCCAGATGGAGGCCGGTGGTCGGCTCGTC
>CAZVKD010000253.1:0-1170 GCA_964627675.1 uncultured Gemmatimonadaceae bacterium | reverse complement strand
TAGAGTCGCCGGTCCCCCTGGCGGACCGTGGCGAGCTGCCGCGCGATCTTCAGCCGTTGGGCCTCGCCGCCGGAGAGCGTGGTGGCGGGTTGACCCAGGCGCAGGTAGCCCAGCCCGACCTGCTGGAGATACCAGAGCGAGCGCCCCAGCGATGGCGCCTGGCGAAACCGCTCGATCGCCTGGTCCACGGTGAGCGCCAGGGCGTCGTGGATGCTCAGGCCCGCGACCCGGACGTCGAGCACCTCGGGCTCGAAGCGCGTCCCGCCGCAGGCCTCGCAGGGCACGAAGACGTCGGCCAGGAAGAGCATCTCGATCTCGACGTGTCCCGCTCCGGCGCACGCGCGGCAGCGCCCACCGCCTGCGGCGTTGAAGGAAAACGTGGCCGGCGTGTATCCCCGAGCCCGCGCCAGCGGCGCCGCGGCGTAGAGTGCCCGCAGATCGTCGAAGGCCTTGATGTAGGTCACCGGATTGGAGCGCGGCGTTCGCCCGATGGGCGACTGGTCAATGAGCACGACGTCGCCCAGGCGCTCCCACCCGATGAGCTGCTCGACCTGCCCCACCGACTCGCCGAGGTGCTCCTTGGCCCCGTGCCTGCCCCTGAACCGAGCCAGCAGCTGGCGGTAGAGCACGTCGTGCACCAGGGTGGACTTCCCCGAACCCGACACGCCCGTGACCACCGTCAGCGTGCCGAGCGGGATGTCCACGTCCACGCCGCGCAGATTGTGCAGGCGTGCGCCCCCCACGCGCAGCCACGCCGGGCCGGGAGGACGCCGCGCCGACGGCACGGCGATGCGCCGGCGCCCGGCGAGATACTGGCCCGTGAGCGTTCCGGCGCCGGCGGCCCCGGCGACCGGGCCGGCATACACCACGCGGCCCCCCGCCTCGCCGCTGCCCGGTCCCAGCTCGATCATGTGATCGGCTCGAGCGATGGTGCCGGGGTCGTGCTCCACGATGACAACGGTGTTGCCGGCGGCCCGGAGCTTGAGCAGCAGCTGGACCAAACGATCCACGTCCCGTTGATGGAGCCCGATCGAAGGCTCGTCCAGCACGTACAACGTGTCCACCAGGCTGGCGCCGAGCGCGTTGGCCAGCGCGATGCGCTGGGCCTCCCCGCCCGAGAGCGTCCGGGTCAAACGATCCAGCGTGAGGTCGCCAAGCCCCACGTCGCAC
>CAZVKD010000252.1:0-4526 GCA_964627675.1 uncultured Gemmatimonadaceae bacterium | reverse complement strand
AGCACCACGCCGGCCCGGAGTGGGATGACGCGGATGAACCGCCAGGTGGTACCAATGTCCACGCCAAGCGGTGCCTCGAAGTCTCCCTTGACCGGCAGCGCGGCGCTGACATCCACTTGCAGGATGCGGTTGGCCCAGGCGCTGGCAGTGAAGCGGACGACCCGGGGCAGGGTGATCCGCACGTCGGTGGTGTCGGTGACGGCGAGGCTGTCGAACGAGTTCAGGGAGTCCGACAGCTCAGCGATGTCGTTGGTGCGCACCCGCAATCGTCGCGTCTCCACCTCGACGTGGTGGATGGTCACGTTGCCCAGGTTGGCGACCATGGCCTCGAGCGCGAAGCCGGACGTGGGCCACGTAAGCCGCAGCAGGAAGTCCGCCGCAATGGCCGCCTTGCCGTTCAACGTCGAGTCCACCGTGGGAGTCTGCGCGACCTCGACCTCCGCGTCCACGATGATGCTGTCGCTGGTGATCCGGATGAGGTCCCCGCTCCCCACGGTGGATCCCGCGCGCCCGAAGTAGAGGGGCCTGATGTACCGTCCCCCGAACCCGAAGTTGACGTGGACGCCGTCTTCGGTCCCGAGAGGACCCAGCCGGATGACGGCGTGCGCGCCGCCCTCCGCGGTGGCCAGGGCCGCTCCTTTCGACGAGCCCAGCGAGAAGTTCTGCGCGCTCGTGCCGTCGCGCACCAGCGACACGAAATCCTCGTCCAGCTGGAAGGCGCCATAGCCGCGCCCCTGAGCGGAAAGCCCCAGGCCGAAGTGGCCGCCGAAGGGCCCGCCCAGATACAGCCCGCCTTCTCCTTGCGCCAGCGCCGTGAGGCCGCGCCCCTGCGGAACCAGATTGATAGCGTTGAGGATATCGCTTGGCAGCAGGTTGTCCGGTCCGGGGCACATCTCACCGCCGCCGAACACGTCGGTCGGGTTCAGCAGCAGGCTGGTGGGCCCGCAGCCCAGGCTGATGATGGCACCAAGGTCCGTCAGGTTGAGCGAGTTGTTCTCGGTGAGAACGCCGGTCGAGATCACGAAGCCCCAATGCGGGATCGTCGCGTGGCGAAACGGATCGAAACGGAACGTGGGGGTGCGGCGATACGCCGGCTCCACCCGCGCAGCCTGGGAGCCCTCCGGAACGGCCTGCCCGCTCGCTGGCGGGGCCACGAGAACAAGGGCGATGAAAGGCAGCGGGGCGCGCCGCATCACGTCCTCCCCACCCGCACCCACACGACGGCCCGGGCGCTGAAGACGATCCTGTCCGCCGGGCGAATCGCGCCGCGGTTCCCCGTCGCGGGAAGGAGGCGAATGCGCATGCCCGATCCGAAGTCGTCGCCAAAGAACACGCGGGCCTGTTGCCCGGTGAGCCGCACGCTCACCGTGTCGAGGATGGCCGCTGTCACGCGGCCCTGCGCATCCACCGTGGCGGGGCCCAGCTGCGCCGGCCCGATCTCGACCCGATTCGCCCGACTGAACACCGTGTCCGCCCGCGCACCCGCCTTGAGCGTGTCGGGGATCGCCGCGACCAGCACCTCAACGCCGAACGGCATGCCATTGGTCACGAAGAGCTGGGCGGCGGCCGAATCGAGCGTGGCGGCGAGGTCATTCGCCTCGGCGGAGTCGAGACCCATCCCGTCGCCATTGGCGACGGTGTCGAACACGACACCGGCCGAGGGAATGGTGAAGTCGAGCGCCACGGTGAGTCCTAGGCTCAGATTCACCGAGTCGGCCCGGGAGATGGTGCTCTGGGTACCGTCGCCCACCCGCACGGTCCCTTCCCCCACCACCGCTGCGCGCTGGTTGCTCAGCACCAGGTCCACGACGCGGTCAATCAGCCGCGCGGACTGGAGCGACAGGGTCTTCGTCTGCCCCTTGCCGATCGTGAGGGTGCTGACGCCCGGGTCGGTCACCGCCATCGTGATTTGACCCGAACCGTCGGTCTCGTACACCGGCCGGTTGGAGCCATCCCGGGGAACCGCGCCGGCAGCCGTGAGCTTCACCACACCCAGCGTGAAGCTGGTCAGCACGAATGCGGCGCCGGAGGTGTTTCGGAGCGTCAGGTCGAGACGGACGTCGTTCAACGTCGAGTTCCTGACCGGATCCCGGAGCTGGCCGAAGTCCACGCTCGACCGGGGGATCTCGTCTGACTCCTCGACGGCGATCACCAGTTCAGGGGTCGTGGCCGGGTTGAGCGTTCCACTGAGCCGTTCCACCACGAGTGTCCCGGACCCGCTCTGGATGATCGAACTGTCTTGCGTGGCGGCCGTGGTGGTGGCGGTCAGATTCACCGTGCCCGCGACGCTCACATTCACGGACCCGGGGGTGATCTTGGCTTTCCGGAGATTGATCGTGACCGAAGCACTGGTATACGTGCCGTTCCCCGGCGCCGCGGGTACCGTCAGGCCGCTGCGCGACACCACGACGTTGTTGGAGTCGCGGAAGCCGTTGAGCGTCAGGGTGTAGGTGAGCACGCCGGGCAGCCGATTCATAGTGGTGATCGTGATGCCCCCGCTGTCCACCACGACCGTGTCCACCGCCAGTATTCGGGCCTCGCCCGACAACGCCGCATAGCTCGCGTTGACGTTGGTATTCCCAGGCGGGATCCCCGCCGGCACGTCCACCTTGAGCGGGGTGAACGCCAGGTTGTCGAAGCGAAGCCGGCGCCCGACGGCCACCCCCAGGGTCTCGGGGGCGATCGTGATAGCCAGCAAGCCGTCCGCCGTGGTGGTGGTGTCGTCCCCCAGAAACTCGGCCACGGTGAACGTGTCCTGGGTGATCGGGATGGCGTATTCCAGCTGGCGGGCCGGGCCGCGGGCAAGCTGGTCACGCGCGTCGGTGATGCTCGCTGGCTCGCAGCCCACCAAGAGCAGCCACGGAACCAGCGGACCGGCGACCTTCCACGCGTCATGCACGGCGGACCGCCCATCTGACGAGAGATTGGCGGACTAATCTCGGGTAACGTGCCCCAGCGTCAAGGGCACGCGTCACAACCGGGCGGCAATGCGCGGCGAGATCGAAGGATGCCACGCGGCGCCCCCGCCGCGACCAGTCACGGCGGATACCCGAACGGCGCGGAGAATGGCGGTGGGCGGCGACGCCTGCGGGGCGACCGTCCGCGCTCACGCCAGGCGATCGAAGACCATCAGGGCAAGCAGCGCGGGCAAATAGGTCACCGACGCGGCGAACAGTCGCCTGGCATTGCGGTCCGACACCTGCCAGAGGGCGCGCGCACTGGCCCACACGAGCCAGCCGGACAACAAGAACGCTCCGACGAAATACGGCGTTCCCGCGATGCCAAACACCGCCGGGGCCAGGCTCACGGGAAACAGCGCGAGGGCGTACCCCGCGGCCTGACCGAAGGTCCGAGTACCGTCCCGATCGTCCACGCTCAGCATGCGAAGCCGCGCGCGCCCGTAGTCCTCGCGGTACAACCAGGCGAGCGCCAGGAAATGCGGCAACTGCCACAGAAACACGATCCAGAACAGCGTCCAGGCCTCGCGCCCCAATGGCGCGCCCGTGGCCGCCCAGCCGCCCAGCACGGGAAGTGCGCCGGGGACCGCGCCCACGACCGTGGCGAACGCGGTGTGGCGTTTGAGAGGCGTGTAAATGAAGACGTAGGACACCAGCGTCAGGGCCGCGAGAACCGCGGTCATCCCGTTCACGAACACGGCCAGGTGCATCACGCCGCCCGCGCCCGTGATCCACGCGAACACGGCGGCGGGCCGCACGTCCACACGCCCGGTCGGCAGAGGCCGGGACTGCGTTCGCCCCATGAGGGCGTCCACGTCGCGTTCGGCCACCTGGTTCAGGGCGTTGGTCCCCGCTGCCACCAGCGCGGTGCCGATCACGGTGTGCAGCAACAGAACGGCCAGCGGCACGCCCCCCGCCGCCGGAGCGGTGAGGAAACCCGCCGCCACCGTGACGATCACCAGCATCACGATGCGAGGCTTGGTGAGTTCGACGAAGGCGCGAACCCTGGGGCTCATCGGCCCTCAACGATCACCGGGCGGGCGGTGCAATGCAAGAGCGGCGCCAAGGCCTCACGCTTCAGCCATGAACGCGTACCGATAGTCCGTGGGCGGCGCGAAGTTCTCCTTGATCGTCCGGGGTGACACCCAGCGCACCAGGTTGAGCATCGAACCGGCCTTGTCATTGGTGCCGCTCGCCCTCGCCCCACCGAACGGCTGCTGCCCGACGACCGCCCCGGTCGGCTTGTCGTTGACGTAGTAGTTCCCCGCGGCGAAGCGCAGCACCTGGTTCGCCTCCCGGAGGGCGGCGCGCTCCTGCGCGAACACCGCGCCCGTGAGCGCGTACGGTGACGTGCGATCCACCAGCTCCAGCGTCTGCTGCCACTCGCGCTCGGGATACACGTACACCGTGACCACCGGCCCGAAGATCTCCTCGCACATGGTACGGAAATCCGGACGGTGGGCCTGGATGATCGTGGGCCGAATGAAGTACCCCTCGCGGTCGTCGGTCTCCCCGCCGGCAACGATCTCCGCATCCGGGCTGCGGCGCGCCTCCTCGATGTAGCGCGAG
>CAZVKD010000251.1:0-4535 GCA_964627675.1 uncultured Gemmatimonadaceae bacterium | reverse complement strand
CCTCGCCGAGAGGTCCAGGAATTATATTAGGCGCATTAAGTTGGAACAACACTAGCGTAGCCCGATCTGCGTGCGTCCGTCAAGCAACAGCATGAACGTGCTTTCAATGTCCAATCAGGATTCGCTCAGGGTGGCGCGTGGGGATTACGAGAGGAGTCCGTGCATTCCACATTGACGGTTCTTGCTTACTCGGCGATCGCCGCCGCCGCAGCGAGCCTTGGCGTCGTGCCGCTGCTATTTCGTGAGCGGCCTCCCATCGCCTGGCTCGGCTGGTCCAACGCGCTTGCGGCAGGTCTCATGCTCGGCGCCGCCTATCTGCTGCTGTCCTCCGGCGGCGGGCTGGGTGCCTTGCCCCTCTCGGCCGGAGCGGCGCTCGGCATCGGGCTCGTGTATTCGACGCACGCCGCGTTCGGGACGGCGGACCTGGAGCTCAACCGGCTGGGGGAAGCGGAAGGGGACTACGCCGGGAAGGTCATCCTGGTCCACACCCTGCACGCCGTACCCGAAGGCGTGGCGATCGGGGTGGCCATGAGCCTCTCGGCCGAGCTGGGTGTGTTCATGGCGCTTGCCATCGCCGCGCACAACGTGCCGGAGGCGACGCTGCTGGCGGCGATCCTCACCAGCCGCGGCACCTCGCGCGGGCGGGCGGCGGCGGTCGCGGTGATGACGAATCTGGGTCAGATCCTCCTGGCTGTTGGCAGCTACGTCATGCTGCTCGCGTCGCCGGGCGGGGTGTCGGGGATGCTGGGGTTCGCGGCGGCCGCCCTGGTGTACCTCGTGTTGGCGGAACTCTTGCCTGAGTGTTATCGCCAGGCAGGGCACACCAGCGTGGCCGTCGTGACCATCCTCGCGATGGGGATGGTGGCGCTGGGGGGCGGTCTGCGGTGAGCGATGCGTGGCTGGTCTTTGGCTATGCGCTCGGCACGGCCCTCGCCACGGGGCTGGGCGCGCTGCCCTTCGCGCTGGTTTCGTTGGTGTCGGCCCGGGCGGTGGCGCACGCCAACGCGGTGGCGGCCGGGCTCATGCTGGGCGCGAGCTTCGGGCTCGTCGCCGAGGGTACCGCGCACGGCACCGCGCCGACGCTCATGGGAGCAGGGTTCGGTGTTCTGTTCATTCTTGCCACCCAACGCTGGCTTCACGCGCGCGACGTCGTCTTCGGGGCGGAACGCGGGGCGCGCGGGCGGCAGGCCTGGCTCATCGTCATCGTGATGACGGTGCATTCGTTCGCCGAAGGCATCGCCGTCGGCGTGGCCTTCGGCGGCGGCATGGCGCTCGCCGCGGCGATCACGCTGGCCATCGCGGTGCACAACGTTCCCGAGGGGCTGGCGATCTCCGCGGTATTGCGCTCGCGCGGAGCCACGGTCGCGCGGTGCGCGGCCTGGAGCGTGTTCTCCTCCCTGCCGCAGCCGCTCATGGCGGTACCGGCGTTTCTCCTGGTGGCCGCGTTTCGCGCTGCGCTTCCGTATGGCGTGGGGTTCGCCGCCGGCGCCATGGCGTTCATGGTGTTCGAGGAGCTGCTGCCCGCGGCCATGACCGTGGCGCGGCGGCCGACGGTGGCTCTGCTGGTCACCTGCACCATGATCGGCATGGTGCTGTTCCAGCGCGCCCTGTAACATGGCGGGAGAGGAATCAGGTATGAGGCGCGGTGGGGGGTGGTCGGATACCCCCGTCGCGCTCTCTTACCCTCTGACGAGCTTAGAAGGGCTTGAACCCCGCCGACCCGAAGCGCTCCATGTGCAGATGCTGCGCCAGCGGCACCGCGTAGGCCGCCACGACCAGCACGATCGCCACGGCCACCCACAGTCCGTAACGGTCCCACAGGCCCCGCATCGTGGGAGGCCCGTGCAGCGGCTCTGCGAAGGTGACGGCGGCAGGCTCGGTTCGCTTGCCGGCCAGCACGGTGCCCAGCATGACCATCAGGAAGAACGAGGCGCTCAGGAACAGGAGCAGTCCGCCCAGGGCCGAAATCCCGGTCAGGCCGCGCCACTCGGTGGCTACGGTGGCGCCCAGGTAGCTGGGATCGAATACCCGACGCGGCATGCCCTGGAGCCCCGTGATGTGATTGGCCAGCGAGAAGAGATTCATGCCCAGGAACCAGAGGTACGGCTGGACTTTGGCGAGCAGCGACAGTTCGAGTTCACGCTGGACCAGTCTCGGGACGAGCCAGTAGCCCGTCCCCATGAACGTGAGTGCCACGGCGCTGCCCACGGTGAGATGGAAATGCCCCTGCACCCAGGCCGTGTTGTGGACCATCGAGTTGAGACCGAAGGATGCGTTGATGGCACCGCCGAACCCGCCAATCGCAAACAGCAGCATGCTGAGCAACACGGAGGACACGAGGGGGTCGCCCCATGGGAGCTTGCCCAGCCAATCGAACAGCCCCGTAGCGCCACGCATGCGGCCCGCCACTTCCAGCGACGCCAGCACGGTGAACGCGGTCACGAAGCTCGGGAACAGGATCCACAGCGTGTTGAACGCGTGGAAAGCCTTCCAGCCGGCGGCGATGCCGGGGTCCATGAACTGGTGGTGGAACCCCACGGGCGTGGACAGGACGATGAATGCGGCGAAGACCATTCTGGCGAGGGGATCACTGAACAGCTTGCCGCCCGCCACCCGGGGCACGACGGCATACCACACGATGTAGGCCGGCAGGAGCCAGAAGTACACCAGCGGGTGTCCGAAGTACCAGAACAGCATCCGAGCCAGCAGGGGGTCGATTCGATCGGTGTATCCCAGCGACCACGGGATCAACTGCAACAGCATCTCCGCGGCGACGCCCACTGTGGCGATCAGCCATATGATGATCGTGGCCAGGAGGCCGTGCACCGCCAGGGGGGCGGGGAGCGTGGGGTGCTCGGAGCGCCAGGCGCGGTAGGTGGCGATAACGACGCCGCTCCAGATCCAGGAGGCCACCACCACCAGGGTGAGCCCGACGTAGAAGGCGGGGTGCGCCTGGAGCGGCGGGTAGAACGTGTACAGGACCGTGGCTTTGCCCCACAGAATGGCCCAGGCGGTCGCGGCGGTTCCCAGCGCCGCGAGCCAGAAGCTCGCCCAGGCGGTGCGTGGCGCGCGGAGCGGACGTTCGAGGGCCGCGGTCGTGAGCCACACGCCCAGCCCCATGATGAAAAACGTGGTGAAGACCAGGGCCATGAGGACGCCGTGCGCCGTCACGGACAGGTAGTACATCTTGGCGCTGCGCCAGGGCAGATCGAGGTTGGCCCTCGACAACGCCTGCATCAGCGCCATTCCCGTGGCGATGGCGAATGCTCCAACCGCGACGCCGATGTTGGCCGTGGCCAGCCGACGGGCGGAGATCATGGGGCGGCCTCCACGATCAGTTTGCCCATCATGGCATGATGTCCCAGCCCGCAGTACTCATTGCACACGATGAGGTACTCGCCCGGCGTGTCGAAGACGGTGGTGAATTGGCTCACGTACCCCGGCACCACCATGGTGTTGGCGTTGGTGCCGACGACCTGGAACCCGTGCTGGACGTCGGCGCCCGTCAGGCGGAACGTCACGGGGCGGCCGGCAGGGACGCGGATCTCGCCCGGGTTGAAGGCGAACATGAGGGCGATCACGGCGACGGTCACCGAGCCGTCGGCGTTCGTGGTCACGCCGCGCTGGGCAAACCGCGGGTCGGTCCAGACCGCCTCCGGGTCGATCGTCTCGATGTGACTCGGTGGCCGGATCCCCTGCCCGAAGAGCCCCGCGCCCATCGTGACAATGAACAACACGATGATGGCGACCGCAGCCCACATCCAGAAGCGTTCATAGGGGTGGACGTGCATCAGCCAGCCTCCCGGAGTGTCAATGTTCGGGGTTCGGTCACAGACTCCTCTACCGGGTCACCGGTCCGCGGGGCAGGTAGATGAAAAAGTATAGGGCGAGCCAGCCCAGCACGAACAACACGCCGTACAGGGCCACGATGGCCAGCGTGCCGCGGGGGTGGCCCTCGGGGCCGGGGTCGGAAGCCTTCATGAATTGACCCTTGGAGAGATGTTGGATATGAGTTAGCGCACGATTCAAATCCGCGCGAGCGCGACGGCCCGGACGATGTCCGTCTGCGATATCACGCCCACGAGGCGTCCGTCGTCTTCCACGAACAGGCGGTGCACCTCGAGATAGAGCATCTGCTGCGCGGCTTCCTTGACCCCGGCGGTGGACGGTACGGTGACGGGCCGCGGAGTCATGATTTCCTGGACCTGCGTGATCTCGAACAACCGCTCGCGTTCCCGCGGGCTGGCCGTCTCCGCCGCGGCGTTGAGCACGTCGGTCGTGGACAGCACCCCCACGAGGTGGTCCCGCCGATCCACCACCGGCACCGCCGAGACGTGCGCTTCCGCGAGCACGACAATGGCCTCGGCGATCGTGGCGTCCGGGGTCACGGTCTTCAGGTTCGTCTGCATCAAGTCGGCGACAATCACGGGTGCACGCTCGTATGGTGGCGGCCCACGACCACGGGATGTGGGGCCCGGTTTATGAGACGGTCTCACGCTGGTGCCCTGGGGCCGCGCGCGCGTCCCGCGACGCCG
>CAZVKD010000250.1:0-4554 GCA_964627675.1 uncultured Gemmatimonadaceae bacterium | reverse complement strand
AGCATATCGCCGACACCGTCGTCTACTTCGAAGGAGACGCGGTGCACGACTACCGGGTGCTTCGAGCAGTGAAAAACCGTTTTGGCTCGGTGGACGAAGTCGGCGTGTTCGCCATGACCGGCGGCGGCCTGCGGCCGGTCCCGAATCCATCGGCCGCGTTCCTCTCCGGTCGCGATCCGGCGGCCCCCGGGTCCGCCATCACCGCTCTCATGGAAGGAACGCGCCCGGTGCTGGTCGAGGTCCAGGCGCTCGCCGTGCGCTCGAGCTTCGGCACGCCGCAGCGCGTGGCCAACGGGATGGACCAGCGGCGCCTGGCCCTGCTCCTGGCGGTCGCCGAACGGCGCGCGGCGCTGCCGTTTCACGAACTCGACGTGTTCGTCAACGTCACGGGCGGCGTCCGGCTCGACGAGCCGGCCTCCGACCTCGCCGTGATCGCCGCCCTCTGCTCCAGCTTGCGGGACCGCGCAGTTCCGGCGGACGCCATCTTCCTCGGGGAGGTTGGCCTGGGCGGCGAGATCCGGCCGGCTGGCGGACTGGACCGCCGGCTCACTGAGGCCGCACGGCTCGGCTTCCGCCGGGCGTTCCTCCCCCCGGGCGCCAAGACGAGCGCTGGCGTCGAGACGATTCCCGTGCAGCATGTCGCAGACCTCTCGAGCCGACTCGCCGCCTGACGTCGGCGTCCTCATTCCGGCGGCCGGCCGGGGGGAGCGGGCCGGAACCGGGGACTTGAAGCAGTTCCGACCCATTCGGGGTGTCCCCATGCTGCTGCGTACCATCCGCCCGTTCATGCAGCACCCCAGGGTCCGGCGTGTCGTCGTGGCGCTGCCCAGCGCCCAGGCGGCAGCCCCCCCCTCCTGGCTCGCAACGGCGGCCGGCGACCGGCTACGGCTGGTGGCCGGCGGGAGTACCAGAATGGCCTCCGTACGAGCGGCGCTCGACGCGCTGGATGCGGCATGTCGCATCGTTCTGATCCACGACGCCGCGCGCCCGTTCGTGACCCGGGACACGATTGACGCCGTGATTCACGGCGCGGAAGTGGGGCCCGGAGCGCTCGCCGCCATCCCGGTAACCGACACCCTCAAACGGGGCGATGCACAAGGCAGAGTGCGCGAGACGGTGGACCGCAGCGGGCTCTGGCGGGCGCAAACCCCGCAGGCCTTCCCGCGAGACGTGCTCGAAGCGTCCTACCGCGCCACCCCGGACACCCCGAACACCGCGCAGCCCACCGACGATGCCGAGCTGGTGGAGCGGGCCGGATTCCCCTTGCTCTTGATCCCCGATGTTTCCACCAACATCAAGATCACGACCGCGGAGGATTTTCGCCTCGCGGAAGCGCTCGCGGGGCCGTGAGCCTGCGGTTTCGCACTTTGGCTGACGTAGCCGCGGCGATCGAACCGGTCCGCAGACACCTGGCGCGGGGCGGCCTGCTTGCCTACCCGACGGAAACCGTCTACGGGCTCGGATCGCGCGCCCTGGCGGAGGACGTTGCCCGTCTGGCCCGCCTGAAGGGCAGGCAAGCCGGAAAACCGTTCCTGCTGCTGGTCTCGGGCCGGGACATGCTGCGGCGCTACGGGCTGGCGTTGACCCCGGCGGCGGCCCTCCTGGCGGACCGATACTGGCCGGGCCCGCTCACGCTCGTCCTCCCGGGGGGCGAGGGGAGACTGCCCGACGAGTTACGCGGCCCGGAAGGCGGCATCGCGGTGCGCTGGACGGCGCGGGCGGACGTGGCCCGACTGATTGACGCGCTGGGAGAACCACTCACCTCCACCTCTGCCAACCGGCCGGGCGGTCCCGCCGCGCCAGGACCGGCGGCCATCGAGGCCGACTTCGCCGCCGCGGTGAACGACGGAACGCTTCTGGTGCTCGACGGCGGCACGCTGGGCAACGTCCCGCCCTCCACGGTGGTTGACTGCACCGGCCCATCCCCGCGATTGGTGCGTGAAGGCGCCATTCCGCGGGCCGAGCTTCGCCTGTGAATCTGCTCTTCGTGTGCACCGGCAACATCTGCCGCAGCCCCCTGGCGGAAGCCATCGCGCGTGACGCGCTCAAACGGCGGGAACGCACCGACGTGATTGTCGGGTCCGCCGGCACCGGCGCCTGGGACGGCGCCCCGGCATCCGAAGGCGCGTATCTCGTTGGCCTGGAACACGGCCTGGACCTCTCCGGCCACCGGGCCCGGCTCCTCACCCGCGAGCTGGTGCAGGGCGCCGACCTCATTCTGACCATGGCCCGGCACCATCGGGCGCGGGTTCACGAACTGGGTGGCGACGGGCGCACATTTGTGCTGGGAGAGTATGCCGGCCTCAGCGGGGAGGAAGCCGAGGTGAGCGATCCCTTCGGCGGCGACATCGAGATCTACCGGACTACCTACAGCCAGCTGGACGGCCTGGTTCGTGACGCCCTGGCGCGTGTGCTGGCGGAGCATCGTGAGCCAGATCACCGGGAATAGCCGCCTGCTCGTCATCCTGGGCGATCCCGTACGGCATTCGGTATCTCCCGCGATGCACAACGCGGCGATTCGGGTCCTCGGTCTGGATGCCGTCTATGTTGCGCTCCAAGTGGACTCGGTCGCTCTCGCCCACGTCATTCGCGGACTGGAAGCCGCCGGCGTGGCCGGGAACATCACGGTGCCGCACAAGGTGGCGGCCGCGCAGCTTCTGATTCGGCTGACGGGCGTGGCCAAGACGATCGGTGCCGTGAATACGTTCTGGGCGGAGGGCGGGCGCCTGGTGGGTGACAACACCGACGTGCCGGGCCTGCTCGACGTGCTGGGACGCCTGGGGGCGGGAGACGTATGGCTGACTGCGGGGACCGGCGGATCCGCCCGTGCCATCGCCGGGGCGGCAAAGCAACGGGACGCCCTGTTGCTCGTCCGCTCCCGCGATCCCGCCCGCGCGGCTGCGTTCGCGGCATGGGCCCGCGAGATCGGCGTCCACGCCCTCCCCGATGACGGCCGGCGCGCGGACGTGGCCATCAACGCCACGCCGCTGGGGCTGAAGCCGGCCGAAAGCCTCCCGATCCCCGACGAGCGATTGGATGGCGCGCCGGCGGCGCTGGATCTGGTGTACGCCCCCGGTGAAACCCCGTGGGTGCGGCGCTGCCGGGCGCTCGGTCTTCGCGCCGCCGACGGCCGCGGCCTGGTGGTGGCGCAGGGGGCGCACGCCTTCGAACGCTTCTTCCCCGAACAGCGCGCTCCCCGCGAAGTCATGGCGGCGGCCGTGGAAGCCGCCCTGCGATCATGATGGCGAGCGACACCCTCCGGCGAATCATGAGCGGAGCGGGGCCGACGCTGCGAGCGATGGAGCGGCTCCTGCTTCCCAACGCTTGCGTGTCCTGCGGCTGCGCCGTGGAGCGCGCCAACCCAGACGCCCTGGTCTGCTCCAGGTGTCGCTGGCGCATGAAGCCGCTCCTCGGCGGATGCGCTCGCTGCGGCCAGCCGTTCCCGCCGGTTGGCGGCTGCCGGGTCTGTTCCGCCTGGCCCCATGCGCTGGCGCAGGCCCGCAGTGCGGTTTGGCTCGGGCCGGAGGCCCGAGAGATCGTGCATCGGCTCAAGTACGACGGTCTGACGGCGCTCGCGTCGCTGGCCGCGGACCTGGTCGCCAGGCACGTCCGCCCTCCCGGGGATCCCGGCAGCGCCTTGCTGATCCCTGTTCCCCTCACCCCCCGGCGCCGGCGCCGGCGCGGGTATAACCAGGCTGAGCTGATCGCGCGAGCCCTGTCCGGCCGGTGGGGCCTGCCACTGGCCCCGCGCGTGTTATACCGGCACCGGGATGCGCCGTCCCAAACCAGGCTCATGGCGGGGGCCAGAGAGCTCAACGTGACCGGTGCGTTTCTCGCGGTCGCTCCCCCCGGAGGACGTGTCCCGGCCGTTATAATTGTGGACGACGTTTTCACCACCGGCGCCACCATCGCCGCCGCCGCCGGCGCCCTGTCGAGCGCGGGCTGGGGCAGCATCAGCGCCGTCACGTTTGCGCGGGCGTTGCCGTTCGAAGCCAGACTCGGCTAGCCTCTGCGAGCCCCAACCACCACGCGAGGGAACCATGACTGCACGAGTGGGCATCAACGGGTTCGGCCGCATCGGCCGGCTCGTTCTCCGGGCAGTGCAGAGCCGTACCAATCTCGAGGTCGTGGCCGTGAACGACCTCACCGATCCCGGGACCCTGGCCCATCTCCTCAAGTACGATTCGGTCCACCGCCGTTTTCCCGGATCCGTGGAGCCCGCCGCCGACGGGATCGTGGTCAACGGGAAGCTGATCAAGGTGCTGTCGGTCAAAGACCCCGCGCAGTTGCCGTGGAAGGACCTGGGCGTTGACGTGGTCCTCGAGTCCACCGGCCTGTTCACCAACCGCGACAAGGCGGCGGCGCACCTCGCCGCCGGAGCGCGGAAGGTCATCATCAGCGCGCCCGCGAAGGGTGAGGACATCACCATCGTCATGGGCGTCAACGAACGGACGTACGATCCTTCGCGGCACCACCTGATCTCCAACGCCTCGTGCACCCCCATCTGCCCCGTCCCGATGGTTAAAGTGATCATGGACGCATTTGGTTTCGAGC
>CAZVKD010000249.1:0-4570 GCA_964627675.1 uncultured Gemmatimonadaceae bacterium | reverse complement strand
GCGATCGGCCAGCGCCACGCCGTTCACGTTGGTGAACAGCATCGCCCCGCGGAGGCCGAGCTGGGTCACCGCGCGCTCGAACTCGGCGACGGAGGCTGCGGGGTCGTTGAGCGGCAGGGTCGCGAGCGCGCTGAAACGGCGGGGCCGGCGGCGCGCGACCTCGGCCAGGGCATCGTTCACCAGGCGCGCCAGGCGGGTCGCCACGGCCGGCTCCTCGTAGTGGGTCCCCGGCGTGGTGAACGTCAGCACTTGCCTGGCGATGCCTGATTCCTCCAGTACGCGTTCGCGATGCGCGATGTCGCGATGGCCCGGGACCACCACGTTGTAGTCGCCGGGATAGTGCAGCACGGGATTGCCGTCGGGGTCGGCCGTCACGCGCACGCGGGCCCCGCTCTTCACCGCGTCGAGGTAAGCGGGCGGATAGTAGTGGTTGTGGAAGTCAATAATCGTCAATGGCAGCCTGGTTCGGTTGTCCTGCCTGTCGTCGGTCATCGTGCGACGGCCGGCTCACGCCGTCCCATCAGCCCCTCTTCGGCCGACCCCGCCACAGCCAGTACACCGGCAGACCCAGCGCCACGAGCCCCAGCCCTGCGGCGCTTTCGCCCGGCGCCGTCACCACCTGATTCACCACGATCGCGCCGGACGACAGCGCGAACAAGATGGGGACCACGGGATACCCCCACAGCCGGTAGCGGGGGGCATAGCCGCTCCTTCGCCGCAGCACGATGAGGCCAATCGCCATCAACCCGAAGAAAATCCACTCAGTATACACCACCCGCGTGAAGAGGGCGCGGAATGTCCCGGTGGCGACGAGGACCGAGGCCCACAGGGCCTGGAGCGCGATCGCCAGGTGCGGTGTCTGGAATCGTGGATGCACCCCAGCGATCCACGGGAACAGAAGACCGTCTCGCGCCATGGCGTAATACACGCGCGGGCCCGTGAGGATGATGCCGCTCACCGCGCCGAACGTGGAGAACATCACCAATCCTGCCATCACGTTTCCCCCCCCGCGCCCCAGCAGCGCGTCGGCGGCGTCGGCGGCCACGCGGGTGGAGCTGGCCACAGCGTCGAGCGGCAGCACGTACAGATAGGCCGCGTTGAGCGCAATGTACGCCGCCGTCACGACCGTCACGCCGATGAACAGTGCTCGCGGGATGGTTGATTCGGCCGCGATGGTTTCCTCGGCGGTGTACGTCACCATGTGCCATCCGCCGAAGGCGAACAGACCGGCCACAAGCGCCAGCAGGGTGTCGCGCAACGGAACGCCGGCGAACGGCGTCCCGCCTCCGGCGAAGTGCTGGGGAACCCGGGCGCCCAGCGTGAACGCGACCACGATCATCAGCAGGACCGCCACGAGCTTGCCCGCGGTGAAGGCGGTTTGGAGCATGCTCCCGTGGCGCACGCCCAGGTAGTTGACGGTCGAGAGCGCCACGATCACGCCGATCGCCACGAGCCGCGTGCCCACGTGGCCCAGCGGCGCGAAATAGGCCAGGTACCGGGCGAACACCGTGGCGATGGCAGCGATGATCCCTGAGTGCATGGTCCAGAACATGGCCCAGCCCCACAGGAACCCCACCGCCGGGGACCACGCGCGCGACAGGAACGCGTATACGCCGCCCGCGTCAGGAAACGCCGACGACAGCTCGGCACAGATCAGCGCGCCGAACAACGTCAACACGCCCGCGACCGCCCAGACCAGGAACACGCCGGTCACCGACGGAACCGCGCCGGTGACCTCCGAGGGTTGGACAAAGATGGACGCCCCGATGATGGTGCCGATGACCATGGACGCGGCGTGGGGCAGGCGCAGCGACCGCCGGAGCGTGGGGGAGACTGGGTGGGCGGACACGGACACAGATGGCCGGGGAGCGCAGGCGCGGGTGCGCGATCAATGAGCGGGCAACGGTGTCATGGGGGGCGGAAGCCGTCAAGCGCCGTCTTGCGGTTCACCGGACCGCGCGGAGTTTTACGCCACAATGGGTCGGACCCTGACGCCCCGTGGAGGCTCGATGCTGGATCGCCGTGCGTTTCTCGCCAGTGCCGCCGGTGTATTGACCGGCAGGCGCCTCGACGCGTTCACCGTGACGCGCGGGTATGAGCAGCGCGGCCGACTGGTGATTGATGGACTGGGCGAGATCCATCTCGACTACGACCTGGCCTTGATTGACGAGATCCGGGCGAGCGGCATGCGGGGCTGCGTGGTCACGGTGGGGAACCCGGCGTTGCACAACGCCACGGCGTTCGACGACCTCCGGTCAGAGGTCGCAGGGTACGATCGGCACATCGCGGTCCACTCGGATCGCTTCCTCCGCGCCACGGCCGTGGCGGACCTGGATCGCGCCGCGCGGGAGGGCAAGATCGGGCTCATCTATTACACCCAGAACGCGACCCCGATTCAGGACGACGTCGAGCGCCTGACGCCGCTCTACGACCTCGGCGTGCGCATCGTTCAGCTCACCTACAACACGCGCAACCTGCTGGGAGACGGCTGCCTGGAACGCACCAACGCCGGACTGTCACGCTTCGGGATCGAGGTGGTCGAGCGGATGAACGCGATGCGGATGCTGGTGGACCTCTCGCACTGCGGCGAGGCCACGACGCTCGATGGCATCATGAGTTCCCGCGCCCCCGTTGCCATCACCCACGCCGGCTGCAAGGCGGTCTACGACCACCCGAGGAACAAGACCGATGAGGCGCTGCGCCGGCTGGCGGATCGCGGCGGCGTGATCGGCATTTATCAGATCAACCCGTATCTCGGGGGGAAGGAGCGCAACATGCTGGACGACTATCTCCGGCACGTGGATCACGCCGTCAACGTGGCGGGGGTTGACCATGTGGGGATCGGCTCCGATCGCGAGCATCGTCCGATCCCGGATACGGAGGAGGAAAAGCAGAAACTGATCGCTGAGCTGTCGAGGCTCCGGCCCGTCACGGCCGCGACGTTTCGCTGGCCGTTCTTCATTGCCGAACTCAATCACCCGCGCCGCATGGAGACCATCGCGGCCGGCCTCAGCCGGCGCGGGCGGACCAGCGCGGAGATTGACAAGATCCTGGGCGGGAATTGGTATCGGCTGTTCCGGGAGACGATCGGATAGGTGTTCCCGGTCCTCCCCGGCGGCGGGTCGAGTCCCGCCAGTGGTTTCCGGAGAGGTCAGCGCGCCCCTATGAGGAACTCCGCTGTGGCCACCGAGTCGCCCCACGCGATGTCAATGGCGCCGCGCTCCGGCCCCGTCGCCCGGATCGTGAACGTGAGATGTTCCACGTGCTGCGGCGTCGGCGCGAGCGTCATCCGCACGCGTCCGATGTCCTGAGCGGCGTCGTAGGCGGTTCCCCACTGACCGACCTGCCGGTTCACGATCAGGAACGTGCCGGCGCGCGTGTGCTGCACCCAGAGGGTGTACAGGCCCGGCGCGAGCGTGACGTCGCCCAGCTGGATGGTCTTGGACGTGGCCAAGTGGGTTGCCTCGTTGGCCCCGGCCCGCCAGATCGAGTCGTAGGGCACGAGGACGCCGCCCCACACCGAGCGGCCGCGCACGGCCGGACTCCCGTAATTGATGAAGATCGGGCCGCGCTGAAATCCCGCGTAGGCGTTCGCCCGCGGGGAGAGCACGCCCGTGGGCGCCATGCCTTGCGCCAGGGCCCCGAGGTCCACGGGCCCCGAGGCGCGGCTGCCCACCGCTTTGTTGGTCGTGAACGAGCCGTCCACCGCCAGGACGCGCCCACCGGCATCGAACCGGACCCGCATGGCGTACGGGCCGCCGCGCAACCGCAGCGTATCGCCGCCAACCGGCTCCAGCCCCACGAAGCCCACCGTGTTCCCGGCCACGCCCACTGCCGGAAGGGAGTCAACCGCCGCGCCCCCGCGTCGCAGCTCCCAGAGAAGCTCGAGCAGGGCGTACGAGAAGACCGGCACGGCGGGAAAGGGGTGAGGGGCCCGGAAGACATGGGATCGCGCGCTGTCGGGCCACACCAGTTGACGCGTAGCGGAATCCGGGGAAAACGTGAACCGGTACTCCAGCGGCGCGTTCGCCAGCGGCGATCCATCCGCCTGACGCCGGCGAATCACCGCCCCCGTGGGCCTGCCGTCCCGCCCGACGGTGACGTGGTATTGCGTGCGGGTGACTGACGGACCTGAGCGCACCACCGTCTCGCCGGTGAGCTGCGTCCTCGTGCGGGAGAACTGCTCGATGGCCACGGTGTCCTGCCCCAGCCGGTAGACCAGCACGCCGTCTTGAGCCGTGGCGACGGTGGGCGCGGCCCCCGCGATCGCCGGCAGGAGCGCGAGCGTGCGTGCGATGATTCGCATGGCGGGCTCCGGGTGCGTGGAGGCTCGGAACATAGCCGGGCCTCCACGGCTGGGGAACGCCGGGGGCGGCGACGCCCTTACGCCACTTCCTTTGGCAGCTCGGCGCTCAGATGCATCAGGATGTCGTACACCGACACTCCGGCCCGACTCGCGACGGTGTTGGGCAGGATGGCTGGATCGTCCGGACCTACGAAGGTGGCGACGTCTCCCACCTGCACGCTCCGCTCCGCCCCTACCTCCACGATGGTGTGGCTGGCGCTCACC
>CAZVKD010000248.1:0-4575 GCA_964627675.1 uncultured Gemmatimonadaceae bacterium | reverse complement strand
GCGCGCACCGGGGACTCGCGGAGGACGAGTTGCTCGCCGTGCTCGGGGCTGCCAGGCCTGACTGGCCGCTTTCGGCCCTCGCGGACACGCTCGGCGCGCTCGAGCGCGCGCGGTACGCCCCGGCCATTCCCGCCGACCTGATGTCGCTGGTGGAGCAAGCAGACGAGCTGGTCCGACGATGCTCGGCGGCCCCCTGACCATGCCGTTCGCCCGCCCCTGGCTGCTGCTGTTGCTCGCGCTGCTCCCGCTCTGGTGGCTTCGGCGTCGCCGGGGCAGGTCCGTCGTGAGCTTCAGCGACGTCACGGCGCTCGCCGCGCCTGCGGGCCTCCGCCGCTGGGTGGGCGACGCGCCGCCCGTGCTCCGAGGCCTGGCGGTGGGGCTCTGGATTGTGGCGGCAGCGGGGCCCCAGCTCGGCGTCTCCACGACGGAGATCCGGAGCGAGGGCATCTCGATCGTGCTCGTGGTGGACGTGTCAAGCTCGATGCTGGCCGAGGACTTCACCCCGTCCAATCGGCTCGACGTGGCCAAGCAACAGGCCATCGCGTTCGTGCGGGGACGCAAGTATGACCGGATCGGCCTGGTCGCGTTCGCGGGGGAGGCGCTCACCCGCGTGCCGCTCACCACGGACTATGCGGTGATCGAGCAGGCGGTGCTCGATCTGGGGATCGGGCAGCTGGAGGACGGCACGGCGATCGGCACCGCCATTGCCACCGGCGCGAACCGGCTGCGAGCCGCCAGCGGGACGAGCAAGGTGATGGTGTTGCTCACCGACGGGGAAAGCAATCGCGGGCGCGTGGATCCGCGAACGGCGGCCGATGTGGCCGCCGAGCTGGGGATCCGCATCTACGCGATCGGCGTGGGGACGGAGGGTGAGGCGCGCCTGCCCATCGGGCGCGGGGCGGATGGCCAGATCCGGTATCAGATGATGCCGGTTCGCCTGGATGAGCCCTTGCTGCGCGACGTCGCGGCCAAGACGGGGGGCCGGTACTTCCGCGCCACGGACGCGGAGGCGCTCGCCCGGATCTTCCAGCAGATTGACCAGCTGGAGAAGACGGAGGTCGAGGTTACGCGGTTCACCGAGTACGAGGAGAGCTATCGGCCGCTGGTCATTGCCGGGCTCGTGGCTCTGCTGGTCGAGCTGGTGCTCGGATCCACGATCGCGGTCCGGGTACCCTGATGGTTTTCGATCTCCCCTGGATGCTGTGGGCGGCACCGGCCTTGGGTCTGGTGGCGCTCGGACTGGCGCTCGCGGCGCGGGTCGCGCGGATCGCTCGGGCGCGGCGCTGGTCGGCCACGCTGGCGGAGCGCGCCCGCGCGCGTGGGCGGGGGACGCCGTTCGTGCTCGCGCTCGCCGCGTTCGCCGCGGCCGTGGGCCTCGCCGGCCCACGGTGGGGTCGGCGTGTGGTCACCGCGGAGTCCAAGGCGCTGGACATGGTGATCGCCATGGACGTGTCGCGCTCGATGCTCGCCGAGGACACCAGGCCTTCCCGTTTGGGTCGCGCCCAACGCGAGGCCGCACGGCTGGTGTACGATCATCGGGGCGATCGGATCGGTCTGATCGTGTTCGCCGGCCAGAGCTACATCCAATCGCCTCTCACGAGTGATGCCGCGGCTCTGCAATTGCTGATTGACGCGTTGCACCCCGACATGCTGAGTGCCGGCGGGACCGAACTGGCCCGGGCCCTGCGACAGGGCAGGGATCTGCTGCTCGGGGGATCGCAGGTGGCCGATCGCGTGCTCGTGGTCTTCACCGACGGCGAGGCGCACGACTCGCTGCCGGTGGTGCTCGGGGCGGCGGCGATGCTCAAACGGGAAGGGGTTCGTCTCATCATGGTGGGCGAGGGTGAGACGGAACCGGTGAACATTCCGCTTCGAGCACCGGACGGGACGGTCACGGAGGTGCAGCACGGTCCGGACGGGGCGCCGGTCGAGACGTGGCGACGCGACGAGGTGCTCACGGCGGTGGCCGACGCGGCGGAAGGCGCCTTGGTTCCCGCGGGGCTCGCCGATCAAGCGGGCGCCATCCGGGACCTCGTCAGCGGATTCAAACGCGCGCCGCAGGCGACCGCCACCACGATCAACCGCCCCGCCAAGGCCTGGATCCCGGTGCTGGCGGCGGTCGGATTGCTTCTCGCGCACCTGCTGGCCCGGCCCGCGAGCGCGGTGGTCGGGCTTCTGGTGCTGGCCGGGCTGCCGCACGCCGCGCTCGCCCAGGTGCCACGGAGCGCGGCCGACTCGGCGTGGATACGGGGAGATTTCCGCGGCGCCGCGGAACGATGGGTGGCCCAGGTGCGGTTGGGCGTGGGAGGGGACACCGCCTGGTTCAACGCGGGAACGGCGGGACTGGCCGTGGGGGACACGGCGCTGGCGCGGCGCGCCTTGGAGCGCGCCGCGCGGTCGGTGGATCCGGAGATCCGCTTCCGGGCGTTGTACAATCTGGGTCTGCTGTCGCTGCGCCTCGCGCTGGCGGACAGCGCCGACCGCGGGGTGCGTCTCGAAGAGGCGCGTGCGCGCTATCGGGAGGCCCTGCTGCTCGTCCCCAGCCACCAGGCCGCCAAGTGGAATCTGGAACTGGCCCTGCGGCTCTCCGGCGAGAGCAGCGCCAACGCGCCCAGGCCGCCATCAAGCGCCGGCGGTGGCGCGGCGGACCAGCCGCCCGAGGAGTCCGGACTCAACCGGTCGCAGGCCGAGGCCATTCTGGCGTCCGTTGCCGCGGAAGAGCGGGAGACGCGCCGCGCCGGGGTGCGGCGCAACGTGGGTCGCGATCCGCAGGGGACAAAGAACTGGTGACCATTGTCGGGTGGCTGACGATGCTGGCGGTGCAGCAGCCGCAGGTGACCGCTCGAGTGGACCGGACCACGGCGGCGGCCGGCGATACGATCGTGGTCACCATTCGCGTCGAAGCCGGCGGCAGTGAGCCGGTGAGGATCGAAGATCCGTCCCACGCCGGGCTGCTCCTGGCCGGGGCGCGCGAGCACTCGACGGTCGAGATCGCGGGTGACGAGCGCCGGCGCGTGACGACGCGGGAACTCCGTTTCGTTGCGGTGCAACCCGGGTCGTGGGGCATCGGTGGGGCCCGCGTGATTCAGGGCACCTCGGTCGTCACCGTCCCGCCCATGACCATCGTGGTGACCGGGGATCCCGTCGGCGCGCCGCTGTCGGCCGAGGCGCTGCGCCGCCTGATTGACGCCGCTCCTCCACCGGCCACGCAGAACGACGTCGCGGTGACGCTGGTGGTGGCGCCGGCGGTGGTCACGCTGGGGCAGCAGGTGGATCTCCTGGCCCTCGCGTGGTTCCCCCGGGAGATCCGCGCCAGGATGCGCGCGCCGGCGACGTTCGAGAACCCACGCACGGGGGGCGTGTGGTCGTATCGGCACGCATTGCCCGCCGGGGTGATCGCGACGCGTCGCGTGGGGGGAACGACCTACGACTTGTTTGCCCAGCACGAGACCGTCTTCCCGCTCCGCGAAGGGCCCATCGTGCTGGGACCGGCGGTGCTCTCCTATAGTTTCCCGCTTACCTACTCCTTCCTCAGCCGAGAAGTGCGGCACGAGCTGCAAAGCGACAGCGTGGTGATCCAGGTGCGCTCCCTGCCCGCGACGGGGCGCCCCGGGGGATTCCGTGGTGCCGCGGGGTCGGATCTCGCTCTGGAGCTGTCGCCGGTCGCGTTCGATCTGTCGGTAGGCGACGCGCGGAGCTTCGCGGTCACGATCTTGGGGCGGGGCAACGTGGCGCTGTGGCCTGAGCCGGAATTCCGCTGGCCCACCGGACTCCGGGTGTACCCCGGCGAGGTGGAGGTTGCGGTCGAGCGACGCGGCGTGGATCTCGAGGGCCACAAGACGTTCCATTATCTGCTCGTGGCCGACTCGACGGGGACCTACCGCGTTCCGCCGGTGGACTACGCGTACTTCGATTGGCGCACGGGGCGGTACGTGACGCTGCGCTCGGTCCCCATTGACGTGCGCGCGCGCGTGGGCTCCGGGCGGCGCGTTCCCGCGATCGCGGCGCCCGCGCCGCTCGGCCGGGCGCCGTTCGTGTTTCCAGTGGCATTCACGGCGCTGCCGTGGTGGGGGTGGGTTCTTATCGGCGCCGGGCCGCCGCTCGTGGTGCTGGCTTCGCGCGTCTCGTGGCGGCGCCGGCGTCCCGGGGTTCCCAAGGAGCGTCGGGCCACGATCGAGGCCCGCCCGCTGATCCAGCTGGAGCGGGAGTTCGCCGCGCGACTCGAGCGGCTGGTGCCCGATGCGCGCCACCTGGGTGATGCCGCCTTGATCGCGGCGCTGCGCGCCGCCGGGATCGAGGCCCCGCGGGCGCTGCATGTGGCGCGGTTGCGTGACCGGCTGCGCCAGGCGGCGTACGGCGGCGGTCAGGCGACGGATGCCGCCGAGTTGCTGGCCGAGGCGCGTGAGGTGTTGACGGGGCAGCTGGGGGCGCGCGCGAGCGATGCCAGGATACCCGCGCTGCGAGACGTGGCGATCGGGCTCGCGCTGGCGCTGGTGATCCCCTCGGGCATCGGGCGGGCTCAATCGGTGGGCGCGGAGCAACTGCTTGCCGCGGGCGCGCACGCGACGGCGGCCG
>CAZVKD010000247.1:0-4576 GCA_964627675.1 uncultured Gemmatimonadaceae bacterium | reverse complement strand
GAGATATCCGGATGTGGGCTCCAGCTCGTCGGGGTAATCGTGGTCACGGCCGACGCCGCCGACGTCGCGGCGGCGGCGGCGACTCGGGAGGGGCGCGGAGGGGCGGCGGTCACCGTCGTGGAGCCGGGCCGGCCGTTCGGGTCGGACTACCTCGGGCGAATGCTGTTCGATCGCTCGGGCCGGCGCGCCGTTGACGTACTCATCCTCGGCGCCAGCGCGCTCGCGGGCGATCGGCGTTCCATGAAGCCCGCGCGCTTCTGGCAGGCTCCCGAGGTGGTGAGCGCGCTGCATCGGTTCGTGGCGGCGGGCGGCCGGGTGGTGCGACCGCCGGCCTAAGGCGCGCGGCTCCGCCCGGCCATCATCGAGTCCCTGATGGCCCGAAACTCGGTTCCCGGCCGCCAGTTCGGGAACGCGGACTCGTTCGCGATCCGATAGCCCACCAGGAACAACAGGCGCAGGTCGTCAATCGCGCCGCGCAGGTCCCTCGACGGATCGTATTCATCGCTCGGCTTGTGGTAGCGCTCGGCCGTGTACTTGTCGCGCTGCTCCCGCGCGTAGGCCTCGCCGCGCTCCACGTGATCCACCCCGGCGTCCGTGTACAGGGCCGGGACACCCGCTTTCGCGAAGTTGAAGTGATCCGACCGATAGTAGAATCCCTTCTCTGGTTCCGCGTCCGGCTTGAGCACGCGACCCTGGGTTTGCGCCGCCTGTGCCAGGTAATCGTCGAGCGCCGAGTTGCCGTAGCCGATGACCGTGATGTCACGCGTAGGCCCGATGTGATTCAGGCCGTCCATGTTGATGACGGCGGCGGTCCGGTCGAGGGGGTAGACCGGATTCTGGGCGTAATGGGCCGAACCGATGAGCCCTTGCTCTTCCGCGGTGACGGCGAGGAACACGATCGAGCGGCGGGGCGGCGGATCGAGCGAGGCGAACGCCTTGGCCAGCACCAGCAGGCCGGCCGTGCCCGAGGCGTTGTCCAGCGCTCCATTGTAGATCTCGTCTCCCTCCAGCGACGTGTCGCGGCCCAGGTGATCCCAGTGCGCCATGTAGATCACGTACTCGCCGGGCCGCTCGGCGCCCGGGAGGAGCGCCAGCAGGTTGTTGGACGTTGACGAGCGGATTCGGTTGCGCACGGTGACGGACGCGCGGAGGCCGAGCGGGACCGGCCTGAACCCGCGCCGCATGGCACGCGCTTTGAGCGAATCATAATCCTGTCCCGCCTGGCGGAACACGGCGCGCGCGGCCTCCACCGTGAGCCAGCCTTCCACCGCGGCACGGGACATGTTGCTGTCTCTGGCCACGAGGCCGAACTGCTCCCCGCTCCAGCTGCCGGTCACCACGTCCCACGGATAGGCCGCGGGTTCGGTCTCGTGCACGATGAACGCGCCAGCCGCGCCTTGCCGGGCGGCTTCCTCGTACTTGTAGGTCCAGCGTCCGTAGTACGTCATGCTGCGGCCGCGGAACAACGTGGTGTCGCCGGTGGCGAAGCCCGGATCGTTGACCAGTACGATGACCGTCTTGCCGCGCGCGTCGAGCCCCTCGTAATCGTTCCAGCCGTATTCGGGCGCCACCACACCGTAGCCCGCGAATACCACCTCCGAGTTCGCCAGCGACGACTGCGGCACGACGCGCCGCGTGAACGCGATGAAGTCCGCGCCATAGCGGTGGGTCCGCACGGCACCCGGGCCCGTCACCGAGAGCGTCATGTTGCGATCGGCCGTGATGGCCACGAGCGGGACCGGCTGGACCCATTCGCCCGCGTTCCCCGGGCGGAGCCCGAGCTTCTCGAACTCGCTCGAGAGATAGGCGATCGTCTTCCGTTCTCCCGGTGACGCGGGGCCGCGTCCCTCGAAACTGTCCGAGGCGAGCACCTGGATGTGGGCCTCCAGGTCCCTGGTGGTCATCGCGTCGAGCGCGAGCTGGACCCGCCGGCCTCCGACATCGCATGCCGCGACCGACGTCGCGGCCAGGCCACTCGCCAACACCCCCAACCGTTTCAGTCGCATCTCCAGCCTCTCCCCTCAATCGGTCTTCATCGGCCGTCCCCGGCCGTTGGGGCCCGCCTCGTGGTCAGACCGGCCGCCTCGACCGGCTCCACTCGCCTCCGTCTCTTCCAGCCTCCCCGGCTCCTCGTCTCACTCTCGTCCCTCGTCCATGCCACGTTCACAGGGCATTCAGCATCCCGGTCGCCCGCCGCACTCTGGCGGCCATCCGCTCGATCGCCGCCGCCACGATCGCGGCGTGCGCCCGCGCTTCGTCGGGGCGATTCGCCTCGATGGCCTCGCGGATGCCCGGCATGGTCTTCACGCCGTACCCGGTGTAGTAACCCGGGGCATAGATCGTGTGCCGGAACCACGATCGGAGGGGTAGCCCGTCGGCCGTGCCGAGATCGCGTTCGGTGGCGTAGATCTCGCGGTTGATCCCTTCCAGCTGGCGCCGTTTGGTGGCGAGAGTGCGTGCGCCGAGGTCCATGGCCCGCTGGTAGGCGGCGTCGAAGGCCCGGCCCGCCTCCGCGAGCCCTTGCACGGCGAGCCGTACGCTGCCGAGATCAATCGCGCCCGGCCCCAACGTCCGGGTGGCAAGGCTATCCAGCTCTCGAACGTAGGTCTCGAAGGTGGTGGCCGCGTCCACGAACGACCAGGGGAGCACGGGCGCGTCGGCCAGGCGTGCGAGCGCGATCCCCACGGCGCCCGCTTGCGCCTTGCCATACGCGAACCCCGGGTCCAGGAAGCGGACGAAGAAATCGTACGTGTCGTAGATCGAGTGATAGATGCCGGTCTCCTGGCCGCCGCCGTAGCCCATGTTGAGCGACGCGATGGTCAGGTGATCGAGGAACGCGGTGTAGTCCGAGCCCGAGCCCAGTGCGTCAATGTCGTAGCCCCGCTCGCGAATGCGCGCCGAGTCCTGCGCCGTGCGTGCCTGGCTCAACGCGCGCGTGGCGAGTGCATCGAGCGCGGACCGGCCGCTCCTGGGATCGCTCGCGTCCCGGGTCACCTGTTCGGCGAAGGTGCGCAGCGCGTGAGAGCCCGCCGTGCCGAGCCAGCCCCAGCTGTACGAATCCGTGTTCAGGTAGAGCACGGCGTTGTCGCGCAGCTCCGCCGCGTGGTGCTCGACCCACTCGGTGGAGCCGAGCAGTCCCCACTCTTCTCCGTCCCACAGCGCGAACATGAGCGTGCGCTGGGGCCGCCAGCCGGTCTTCACGAGTTCGGCGAACGCGCGCGCCATTTCCAGCGTCGCGACGGCCGTCGAGGTGGGGTCCTGGCCGCCGTTGACCCACGCGTCGTGGTGGCTGCCCTGGATGATCCACTGATCCGGGTACGTGCTGCCGCGGATGGTGGCGATCACGTTGTAGAGGGGGCGAACCTGCCATTCGAACGCCAACTGCAGGCGCACCCGCGCCGGTCCCGGTCCCACGTGATAGGTGATCGGGAGCGCTCCCTTCCAATCGTCGTTGGGGGCCACGGGTCCGCCCAGCGCGCGGAGCAGGGGCAGGGCGTCGCCGTGGGAGACGGGGAGCACGGGGATGGTCACGAGGGTGCGCGCGTCGCTGCGGTCCAGCTTTCGCCCGCCGCGAACGCCGCCCCAGCCCGGCGTCAGCGGGTCGCCGGGGTAGGTGGGCATGTCCATCACGCTGCCGCGCTGCACGCCGAATTCCGGCCGCATGGGGCCTTTGGGGTAGGGATCGGCCACGTAGTAGCCGTCGTCTTCGGGATCGGAGTAGATGATGCAGCCGACGGCGCCCCGCTCCGCGGCGACCTTGGGTTTGATCCCGCGCCAGCTCCGCCCGTACTTGGCGATCACGATCTTGCCGCGCACGTCCACGCCGAGTCGGGCGAGTTGCTCGTAGTCTTCCGGGAGCCCATAGTTGACGAATACCAGCTCGCCGGTGACGTCGCCGTCGGCGGAGTACGCGTTGAACGGGGGCAGCTGGCCCGGGTCGGCGGCGTCCTTGTCCTCCGGGATCGCGGGCTCGGCCAGTCGCGCGACGTAGCGTTCGGGGGCGAGCAATTCCACGTGGCGCGTGACCGGCAACGGCATCAGGGCCTCGAACTCCTCGATGCGGGCGTCGAGGCCCCACTCCTTGAATCGTGCCAGCGCGTATTCGGCCACGGCTTTGGAACCCGGGGAGCTGGCGTGGTGCGGTTCCTCGGTGGTGGCCAGCAGGTACTGGCGGAGGCGGGCGGTGTCCGGCGTATCCTTGAGCACGGCTTCGATGCGTGCGCGCTCGGCGAGGGCGTCGGCGGGGAAGCCGCGGATGGGGGCTTGGGCGAGGAGCGCCGCCGGGGTCGCCAGGATCAGCCACGGCGCGCGGGAAGCGTGACTCCGGATTCGCTCGAGCACGAAATCCTCTCTAGCCTTTGGCGGGTCGGGTAAGTAATCGCCGCGGAGCGGTGAAATCAACCGGCGCGGCGCGCCAACGGGAGACCGGCAGCTCCGAGAGAGATCACAGGGCGGACATGACGCACGGTGTTTCCGAGCTTGACCGTCGCATTCGGCAATGGCATCGCACGGGTGATATCGCCGAGCTGTGGCCGGACTTCAGCCGCCAGGCCTTCCGAGCGGCCCTCGACGAGTT
>CAZVKD010000246.1:0-4668 GCA_964627675.1 uncultured Gemmatimonadaceae bacterium | reverse complement strand
CGCGCCGCGCGACGCCACGCCGCGAGCACGATGTGAGCGGTCACCACGTCGGCTCGCGAGGTTACCCAACCCTGCGCGTGGAGAAGATCATGCGCCCGCCGCACGGCTCGAAAGGCGATCGGGAAGGAGAGGATGGCGCTGTAGGCGCGCCGCATCACGGCCGGCACCCGCACCACCTCCACCCCGTCGGGGACGCTGGCGCGGATCTCGGCGGCATAGAGCGTGACGCGATGGGACCGGGCGATCCGCGGCAGCAACGCCACGACGTAGCCGCCGGTGCCCTCGCCGGCGTCGTACCGGTGGACCGCGATCCCCAGGTTCATCCGGCGCCGAGGACTTCCATGAGCCGGTCGAACACCATGCGCCGCTCGTAGCGCTTAAGGACCATGGCGCGGCCCACACGAGCGCGCCGCCGCGCTTCCTCCGGATGCGCCAGGGCCTCGCCCATGGCGCGCGCCAGGGCGCCGGCGTCCCCCGGCGGGTAGGTCCAGCCCGTCACGCCGTCCACGATGGTTTCCTTGAGCCCGCCCACGGCGCTCGCCACCACGGGCACTTCGCAGGCCAGCGCTTCCAGCGGGGAAAAGCCGAGTCCCTCTGCTCGACTCGCCTGGACACAGAGATCCGAGGCCTGATAATCCTCCGCCAGCCCGGCGTTGGGATGAACCGCGTCCGTCGCGATCACGTGGCGCTCGACGCCGGCCTGGGCCGCCGCGGCGAGGAAGGCGCGGTATCCTCCGCTCCGATGCAACAGGCGCACGTCCCGCCCCGAGTCGCGCAACCGCCCCAACGCGGCCAGCATGGTTTCGGCGTCTTTCTCCGGCGCGACGCGGCTGGAAAAGAACACCAGCGTGGCCGCCGCGGGGAGCCCGCGGCGGCGCCTCAGTGCGGCGAGGTGGTCATGCGCGGGTGCGAAACGCTCCGTGTCCACGCCGTACACCGGTACCACCGACACCGGCCGCCTGGTGCCGTGGCTCCGCACGACGTCGCCCAGGTGGTTGCTCAACACCACGTAGTGGCGACCCAGCGCCGCGTTGAGTCGCGCCACGCCCCGCAACGCCAGCAGTTCCCGCCGCTTGAACGGCTTGCCGGGGATGTCGCGGCCGCGGCGGCACTCGTAGTACCGCTCCACCGGGCTGCACACCAGCATGAAGGTTGGCGCCCCGGTAATGCGGCTGGCGCTGTTGGCCGCGAGCGCCGCCGGGCCGTACCCCTGAACCAGGACGCGGTCCGATGGCTGGAGGCCCCGTGTGGCGCGCCACACGGCACCCGCGAAGGCGGCACGGGATGCGGGACCCACGATCACCCTGACGGCCCCGCCCGGCGGCTGACTGATCTCCGCGCCGCCGGCGATCCGCCGCGCCAGCACCGTAAGGTTCGCCCGTTCCGCCAGGCCCTCCACCAGCCGCACGTCGGTTCCGCTCTCCACGATGAACCAGAGATTCACCGGGCGCCCCCCTTTTTCCCTTCCTCCCCCTCGCCGTCCCCGCCCCACAACGCGACGACGTTTCGCTGGCGGGTGAGACCCAGCTGCTCGGGCCCGATGGTGCGAGGGAAGGCATCCAGCTCGGCGAACCGAGCGTAGCCCAGCAACCTCAGCGTTCGGATCAACTCGAGCACCGTGCGTCCGGCCAGCCGGGCGGTTTCCGGGCTGATCTCGAGCAGGATGGGCGGCTGCCGCGCCAGAAGCAGCTCTCGGGCGCCAAGCAAGACATCCGGCTCGCTGCCCTCCACGTCGAGCTTGATGGTGAGGCGCCCGGGCCAGGTCGGCCAGGGCAGGTAGTCGTCCAGCCGGCGGATTGGTACCGCAATGGTCTGCCCCGAACACCGCTCCAGTGGCCGAAACAGGTTGGCGGCGCCGGATGACGCGCCGGGGATATGGAGCACGCCGTCCGCCGGGTGCCGGCCCAGCGCCACCTGGTGCACTTCGAACGGCGCAGCGGCCTGATCCGCCAGGGATCTCTCGATCAGCGCGGACAATCGTGGCTGCGGCTCCACCGCGACGATTCGCCCGGAGGGGCCAACGTGCTCGGCGGCGATGATCGCAAAGCTGCCGTGATTGGCTCCCACGTCGAGAAACGTGTCCCCCGCGCGGAGGAGTTGCGCCAGCACTCGCGACTCCGGGCTCCCGCCACGCAGCTCGTCGAACACCCATAGACAGCGCTGGTCGAGGAGATCCACCCAAACGGTGCGACCGCCAACGGGCACGCGCGCCGTGTCCGGGAGGCCGAGGAGTCTGGTCCACCGGCGCAGTCTGCGAAACATGAACGATCCACCACGCACGAAGCCGGTGCGCCGGTTGGCGGCGAGCCGGAGATAGGCGGCGTAGGCGCGCCAATGCCACGGCAGGGCGGCAACCAGATCCCGATCGTCGTACCATCCGGTGTTTCGTGCGGCTGGCGACGTCATCGGCCGGCCCGGAGTCGCTCGGCGAACTCGGCCGTGTCGCGGGCGGTCCGCTCCCAGGTGAACGCGGCCGCGCGCGCTCGAGCCCGCTCGCCGATCTCGAACGCCAGCTTCGGCCGCTCGAGCACGCGCTCGAGCAAGCCCCGGAGCGCCGCGATGTCGCCGGTCGGGCAGAACAGCGCCTCCTCGCCGGGCCGTGCGACGTCCCGCAAGCCTCCCTCGTCGAATCCCGTCACACACAGGCCGAACCCCATGGCCTCCAGCCATGCCTTGCCGAACCCCTCGAATAACGAGGGGAACAGGAAGACATCGTGCGAGGTGTATCGTTCCATCAGGCGACGCCGCTCGAGCCATGACTCCACCGCGAGGCGCTCCCCGAAGGACGGGCGAAAGCGCTCATACACCCGGTCCCGAGATGCCGGATCCACCACCAGCGTCAACCACGCGTTGGGAAACCGCTGGCCCAGCTCGGGCAGCACGGCTTCGAGGACCGTGGACCCCTTCAGGGGGAGGTAGTTGCCCGCGTAGAGCAGGCGGATGCGATCGCTCGCGCGAGGGGCCCGCGCCCCGCCGTCGGGCTCATCGAGACCGTACGGGATCGCCCCCACCCGGTCGGCTGGCAGCCGATATCGGGCCCGAATCCACTCGGCGCAGCGGGTGGACGCGGCGATCACCCCGGCCGCGCTCCGTGCCGTGCGCCGGCACGCGCGGCGGGTGAGCGCGGCGCTCACCCGCGCGGCCAGGCTCGGTACGCGCCGGCCGTCCCAGGCAAAGCGCCGCTGCGCCTCGTACAGGCGGGCCTCCCAGCCGTGCGTGCGGTTGAGGAACAGCGTTTCAGGAAAACGAGGAGCCACGCGTTCGTACACGGCGTGGGCGAAAGGCTGGCTCACGATCACGACGTCATACGACTGGGCCGCGAGCCGCGCCTCCACTTGCCGCCGCTGCCGGCGCCCGAGTTCGAGCAGGCGGGCCGCCGTGGCGTGCGGGATCCGGAACGGCCGCGGATCTTTCCACTCGAAATCCACCCGATGACCCAGGCGTTCCAGCGCCCGTCCGATGGCGATGAGGCTCCCGGCTGCTCCCGAGCTTTCCTCAGGGAGAAAATCCGAAACACCCAGCCACCTCACGCGCGCTCGCCTGCGGCGGCTGCCAGCACCGGCACCAGCTCGGCGACGTGGCGGCCGACGGTGAACTCCCTGGCGCGGCGCCAGGCGCCAAGCCTCAGCCGCTCATACCGCTCGCGATCGCCCAGCGCGCGCACCAGGGCGGCGGCCAGGCCTTCGGCGGTCGGTGGGTCGGGGGCAGCCGATTCTCCGGTTTCGCCGGGAATCAGCCATTCGGGAATGCCGCCTGAGGCGAACGCCACCGCGGGGAGGCCGGCGCAGGCGGCCTCCAGGCCAACCAGCCCCCAGGGTTCGGGCCAGGTGCTGGGCACCACCAGAATCTCCGCCCGGCGAAACCATCGGTTGCGCTCCTCCGGCTCCAGCCACGGATGAAACGTTGCCGGAACGCCCAGACGTCTCGCACGGCGCTCCACCACCAATCGGGCGGGGCCGTCACCCACCGCGACCAGCGTGAGCTGGCGACCCAGGCGGCTGGCCGCGCGCGCCACCGCGTCAACGGCGTGAGAGCGAATCTTCAGGTCGGTCATTCGGCCCACGAACAGTACGGTCCCGCTCCCGAACGCGCTGTCCCCCAGAGGCTCGCCAGCCGTGATAGCGGTGGGTGGCAGCGGCAGCACGTGGAGGGCCGCCGGGGGCACGCCGTGGCGCAGGTACTCCTCACGCATGTGCCGGCTCGCCACGCACACCGCCCGGTAGCGCGTGAGCAGGCGAAACCGCTCGCGCTGGAGCGTGTACGATGCGAGCGCCGCCACCGGATTCAGTCCGCCGCAGCGCCGCGGGTAGTGCAGCGCGAGGCACGCCGGGGAGAAGCGCCGGCGGCAGGCGACCGGCTCGGGCCAACCGTGCCGCTTGGTTCCCGTGGCGCACGTGCCGTAGTAGCCGTGCGCGAATAGAACCGCGGGGAATCGGTCCACCAGCGCCCGTTCCAGAGTCGGTGACGCCAGGCCATGACTGTACACCACCTCGGGCTTCCAGTCCGCAGCGAGGGCCGGGTCGGTCCAGGTGGGTATGGCGTCGCTGTCCACCGTGGGCGCGCCCGGCCGTGGCGAGCGTTCGTGGAGCAGGGCGGTTTCGTGGCCGGCCGCGCCCAGAGCCGGGATGAGCGTGCGCAGGTAACTCTCCGCGCCGCCCACCACCTGCC
>CAZVKD010000245.1:0-4743 GCA_964627675.1 uncultured Gemmatimonadaceae bacterium | reverse complement strand
CAGCTTCGGCCCGCAGCGGCACATGCCGTTATGCGGGCCGATAGCGTCGTGGTCAGCGCGGTGAGTTCGTGGGAGATCGCAATCAAGCGAGGACTCGGGAAGCTGCGATTCGACGATCCCGTGGACGAGGTTCTGGTGCAGAACGGGTTTCGACCGTTGGCGGTGACGGTGCGGCACGGTGACCTGTTGCGAGAGTTACCCCGGCATCACCCTGACCCGTTCGACCGGCTGTTGATCGTTCAAGCACTGGACGAGGGGCTGTCGATCCTCACGTCGGACCGGGCATTCGAGCCCTATCGGGTGCCGGTGGTCTGGGCGTGAGTTGGCCCGCGGCTGCTTCGGGGCTCGAGGGCTTGACGCCGACGCCACACATGCGCGAACACCGTCGCGAGTCATCGAACCCGCCGCAGCCGGCGCGCGATGAGTTAGCAAGCCCGCGGCGCGCGCTGCTCGGCGGCGCGGCCGGCACACGCGGCGCGTCGCTCCTCGGCGAGGTAGCGTCGGCCGCCCAGACCCCCACCACCGCGCCACCCGAGGTATTGCAGAAACCCACCATGATCCCCGGCGCCCCGTATCTCCTGTGGCGGAACGAGATCATCGGTCGCGACGCCGTGATGGATGCGCGGACGCTGCCGCAGGTGGTAATGCCGGCGCGGGATCGGTTCGTGCTGGACAATCGGCGCGGGGGGGCGGAGATCCGGTAGGGCGTCGCGGTGGCGTTGGAAACGCGGGAAGCGCCGCGTGAATTCGAGGAGCCCGCGAAGGTCGGCGGCCCGGATGGGGCCGGTGGTCAGCTCGATGAGAAGTCCGTGTTCGAAGGGCCGCAGTCGCGCGTGTTCCATCGAGCCGAGAACCGGCTGCACGCCCAGAAGGACACTCCTTTAGCCACTCTGATGGTAGGTTCCGCTTGAAGCGCAGGTTCGATGACCTCCATGTGGCCGCCGACGCGGGGGGGCGGCGTGGAGACCATGCCTGCGCCGTTCTTTGTCCGCCCGCGTCCGCCTGCCTCGAGATCCCTGGCCTTGCCGGGCCACCCCTCGACGCTCCTCGCCCCTTTGGTGCTCGGCCTGGTGGCGGGAGCGACCGAGGCGTGAGAACGGACTGTAGTGGCGGGGCTGGGCGGCGCCGCGCGCCGAGGGCGCGCTTTGGCGCGTATCACGCGGCGGTGGGCGCTGCCGCCCTCCCGGGCGGGGTGATCCTCGGTGCGGCCTACTCGGCGCCGGGTGGGCCCACGGCGCTCCTCGTGAGCCGCGCGGTGGGAGCGGTGCTGGCGCCGGCCCCGTGGGGAGGGGGAGCCCGCCACACCGTTCGCTGAGTTGTCTGACCAAGGCGGCTTCGACCGGCCGGCTTATGTCCCTCGCACCCCGAACCAGCTACTCCACGGCGTACGCGCTCTGCACAAATGGCGCTTCGCGCACCACCGGCTCCTTCTTCTGCCACAACACGGCAAACCACTCCCGCGCCGCCGCTGCGATGACCAGCACTACCACGGCCATGAACGCCAGCGCGAGGATGGCGTTCAACCAATCGTTGAAGATCAGCCGCGCGGCCGACGGATCCGCACTCCCGGCGAGGGAGCGGGCGTGCGCCAGGAAGCCCAGCCGGGGCTCGGGCGCGAACACCTTCTGCCAGCCGGCCGTGAGCGTCACGGTCGCAAGCCAGGCCAGGGGCACGAGCGTCACCCAGGCGTAGCGCGCCTTCTTCATCTTGATGATGATGGTTGTCGCCACCGTGAGCGCAATGGACGCCAGGAGCTGATTGGAGATGCCGAACAACGGCCACAGGGAATTGATCCCGCCCAATGGATCCAGGACGCCCTGCACCAAGAAATAGCCCCATCCGGCCACGATCAACGCGCTGGCCAACACGTTCGCCGGGTACCATGACACCTCGCCGAACCTGCGCCACACCTGGCCGCCCAGTTCCTGCAACATGAACCGGCCCACGCGCGTGCCGGCGTCCACGGTCGTGAGAATGAAGAGGGCCTCGAACAGAATCGCGAAGTGATACCACAACGCCGTCAGCGTCTGCCCGCCAATCTTGCTCGAGACACCGGCGAAGATCTGCGCCATCCCAACAGCGAGCGAGGGGGCGCCTCCGGTGCGGGACAGCAGGCTTTGCTCGCCCACCGCGTGGGTGAGCGCCGCCATGTCCTCCGGCCGGAGCGTGAACCCCCAGCCCGCCACAGTCTGTGATGCCTGCTCGAGCGTCGTGCCCAGGAGCCCGGCGGGCGCGTTGATCGCGAAGTAGACGCCGGGATCGAGGATGCCTGCCGCGCACATCGCCATCACACCGACGAATGATTCCATCAGCATGCCGCCGTAGCCGATCATCGGGATGTGGGATTCCTTCATCACCATCTTGGGCGTGGTGCCGGATGCCACCAGTGAGTGGAACCCGCTGATCGCGCCGCAGGCGATCGTAATGAAGGCGAACGGGAACAGTTTGCCGGCGAAGATCGGCCCCGTACCATCCACGAACGGCGTCACCGCCGGCATCTTGATCGGCGGCAACACGATGAGGATGCCGATCGCCAGCGCCATCACGGTGCCGATCTTGAGGAAGGTGGACAGGTAATCGCGCGGCGCGAGCAGTAGCCACACCGGCAGCACGGACGCCACGAAGCCATAGAGAATCAGCCAGTACGAGAGCGTGGTGGCCCTGAGCGTGAAGAACTCGCCCAGCGTGGGGTGCTCGGCCACCAGCCGGCCGGTCCAAAGCGCGATGAGCAGCAGGACGGCCCCGCCGATCGAGGCCTCGAATGCCTTCCCGGGGCGGACCCGTCGCATCCACCATCCCATGAGCAGCGCGATAGGGATGGTGCAGGCGATGGTGAACGTGCCCCACGGGCTCTCGGCCAGGGCCCGCACGACCACCAGCGCGAGCACCGCGAGCAGGATGATCATGATCGCGAGGATCGCGACCATGCCGGCGATGCCCGTGACCTTGTTGACCTCCTCTTTCGCCATCTGACCCAGCGACTTGCCGTCCCGTCTCATCGAGGCGAACAGCGTCACGAAGTCCTGGACGGCCCCGCCCAGGACGACGCCGATCACGAGCCAGACGGTGCCGGGCAGATATCCGAACTGCGCCGCCAGCACCGGTCCGACCAGCGGGCCCGCACCCGCGATGGCGGCGAAATGGTGCCCATAGAGGACCCACTTGTTCGTGGGGACGAAGTCGCGCCCGTTGTTCAGCCGCTCGGCCGGTGTGGCGCGACGATCATCCAGCTCCATCACGCGCCGCGCGATGAACCGGGCGTAGAAGCGGTAGGCCACCATGTAGGTGCACACGGCCGCGATCACCAGCCAGGCGGCGTTGATGCTCTCGCCGCGGTGCAGAGCCAGCACGGCGAAACCCGTCGCGCCAGCGGCGGCAATGGCCGCCCAGATCAGAATGGAGAGGAGTTTTCGCATACGTGACGTAGAGAATGGCGAGCGCGAGCGGCCGGGGCAACCCTTGGCCGGGGGTCCCCGAGCGCGTCTGATCATCTCCGATCGTCCCCCAATCGTCGCTCGGCCCGTCGCTCCAGTTGCCGGATCGCCCAGCCCGGCGTACGTTGGTGCCTTCTCTCCACCGGTAGAGCGCCCATCTCGTTTCCCGGCTCGGGTTCTGGCATGTTCGCCGCCCCCGGAGGGGGGCGGGCGTCGGGAGCGACCTTGGCCCCCAAGGCCGAGCCGGTGCTGGCCCCGGCGCACCAGATGAAAGGGAACGTGGCTATCGTGACGGGCGGCGCCACCGGCCTCGGTCGGGCCATCGCACTGGAGTTCGCTCGTCGCGGGGTTCACGTCGGCTTCAACTACCTGCATGTGCCCGATCGCGACATCAGCGCCCAGGCGTTGCTGACGGAGACCGCCCTGCGCGCGTTCGGCGTGGGCGTGTACGGCGCTCCTTGCGACGTCCGCGATTCCCGGGCGGTGGAACAGTTCGTCGTGGCGGTAAAGGCCGAGTTGGGGGGGCTGCACTACCTGGTGAACAACGCCGGGATCGCGCACGACGGTGCCCTGTGGCGCCTGGCGGATGAGGCCTGGCGCGCCGTGATTGACACCAACGTCACGGGCGCGTTCCATTGCATCCGCGCGGTGGCGCCCACGTTGCGGAAGCAGCGGTACGGCAAGATCGTGAACGTGGCGTCGCATCAGGCGTACACCCCCGGGTTCGGAATCGCGAACTACGCCGCGAGCAAGGCGGCGCTGGTCGGGCTCACGCGATCGGCCGCCGTGGATCTGGGTCCGTCCAACATCAACGTCAACGCGGTGGCGCCGGGATTCGTGCGCACCGAGATGCTGTCCACCCTGCCACCGGAAGTGGTGGAGCGAGCGGAGAAGGAATCCTTGTTGAACCGGGTGGCCGAGCCCGAGGACGTGGCCAACGTGGTGGCTTTCCTCTGTTCGGAAGAGGCGCGGCACATCACGGGACAGGTGATTCTGGTTGACGGGGGCCTGACGTTGGCGTAGCTCGCGGCCTTTGCCCGGCCCGATGGCCACCTTAAGTTCCTCGTCACTTGCGACTCGCACGACGTTGGCTCCGGACTGTCGCTCTGGTGGGCGGCGCCGCCGGCATGGCCGGCGCGAGCGGCTGCACGCGGGCGCGGTCCGCCGCGAGCGAGCCGGTGCCGACGGCGGCGCTGCCGACCGCGGGACTCGCCGGCCAGAGAGTGGTCATCTTTCCGCTCACGCTGGTGGCAACGGACGAGGTCCTCGGCTGGGGCGAGGCGGTTGGGCCTCGACGCCGTGCGCTCGG
>CAZVKD010000244.1:0-4749 GCA_964627675.1 uncultured Gemmatimonadaceae bacterium | reverse complement strand
ATCGCGGCGGTTTCGCTGGGCCTGAGCGGCGCCGGGCTGGCCGCGACGTTCGAGCCCTGGCGCCCCTATTTCGTGCTGGGCACCGCCGTGGCGCTGGGCTCGGGGTTCCTGGTCCTCCGGCGCGAGGACCGCAAGGCCTGTGAGCCGGGCACGCTGTGTGCTTCGCCGCGAACCCGACGCCGCATGAAGCAGGCGCTGTGGATCGCGACCATCATTGCCGTTCCGCTGGTGACCTTCCCGTGGTGGTCGCAGTTCGTCCTTGGATAGGAGGCGTGCCATGTGGTCGCTTGCAAGAGCAGGACTGATGGTCGCGGCCGGGCTCGGGGGCCCGGCCGCGGTGTGCTTCTGGTGCGATGCGGCAGTGCCGGCCGCGGCCCTCCGCGCTTCCGAGGTCGGCGTGGCCAACGATACCGCCACGATCCGGCTGCACATCTCGGGCATGACCTGTGGGAGCTGTGCCGCCACCGCGCGCCTGGCCTTGAAGCGCCTCGGCGGCGTGTTCGATGCGACCGTGACGTACCAGGATAGCCTCGGCGTCGTGCGCTACGATTCCAAGGTCGTCACGCCGGCGGAAATCGTGGCGCATCTCGCAAAGCTCACCGGCTACAGGGTGACCGTACTGTCCGACGCGCCCAAACGGGAAGGGGGCCGCAGGTGAATGCGCGGCCGGCGCGACCCGAGCAGGCATTCGACCTCGTCATCGTCGGCGGGGGCTCCGCCGGGTTCGCCGCGGCCATCAAGGGGGCGGAGCTGGGCGCGCGGGTCGCCCTGGTCGAGGGCGGGACGCTGGGCGGCACCTGTGTGAACGTCGGGTGCGTACCCTCGAAGACGCTGATCCGCGCGGCGGAGGTCAACCATCGGCGCCGCCACCACCCCTTCCGGGGAGTGCCCGCGACCGACGGCCGCCCCGAGTGGATCCAGGTCCGGGATCAGAAGGACGAGCTGGTCGCCCAGTTGCGCCGGGCGAAGTACTCGGACGTGTTGCGATCGTACGATCGAATCACCCTGTTCGAGCGCCGCGCGACGGTCCGCTCCGCGCACGCCGTGATGCTGGAGGGCGGCCAACAACTCAGCGCCGGCAAAATGGTGATCGCCACCGGCGCTTCCGCTTGGGCAGCGCCGATTCCCGGTCTCGCGGCCATCCCCTACGTGGACAGCACCGGCGCGATGGCGCTCGAGCGACTCCCGGGCTCGATGATCGTGATCGGTGGCAGCGCCGTCGGGCTGGAGCTCGCGCAGATGTTCGCGCGACTGGGGGTGCGGGTCACGGTGCTGGAGGCCCTGCCGACGATCGTTCCGGCCGAGGACCCCGCGATCGGGGAGGCCCTGGCAAGGTATCTGGCAGCCGAGGGGCTGCACATCCACGCGGGCATCACCATCGAGCGGGTGGACCTGGCCGATGGCGACACGGTGTACGTCCGCCTGGGAGACCGCGCCGGCGGGGTGACGGCCGAGCGATTGCTCGTGGCCACCGGGCGGCGGGCCAACACGCGCGGCCTCGGCCTGGAAGACGCGGGCGTGAAGCTTGGCAAGCGGGGGGAGATCCTCGTCAACCAGCACTTGCAGAGTTCGAACCCGGATATCTACGCCGCGGGCGACGTGATTGGCGACCCGATGTTCGTGTACGTCGCGGCGCATGGCGGGACGCTGGCGGCTGAGAACGCCCTTGCGGGGAACCGCCAGCGCTACAACCTCTCAGCGCTGCCGAGGGTCACGTTTACCGATCCGGCGGTGGCCTCCGTCGGCGTCACGGAGCAGCAGGCGCGCGAGCAGGGGATCGTCCCACTGGCATCAACGCTTCCGCTCGAGCATGTGCCGCGGGCGCTCGCGGCACGGGACACCCGAGGGTTCGTGAAGCTGGTGGCTGATGCCGCCACTCGGAAGATCATCGGCGCCCACCTCCTCGCCGCCGAAGCAGGGGAGATGATCACCGAACCCGCCCTGGCAATCAGGCATGGCCTGACGATCGAGGACTTGACGTCGGCCTTCCATCCGTACTTGACCCTGTCCGAGGGGATCAAGCTGGCCGCGCAGGCGTTCACCAAGGATGTCGCCAAACTGTCCTGCTGCGCGGCGTAGGCGCCCACGATGCGGTCGTGGCCGTGATAGTCCTGCCGTTCCCGCGGAACTATCTTGCCACGAGAAGCGTTGGAAGGCGCAGGTCGAGGCAAGAACGGCGGAGGGGAGGCGCATGTGAGAGCCCCGGTTCTGACGTGTCTGATCGCTCTGTCCATCTCGGGACTGCAACCGGCTCGAGCCCAGGGACCCCCGCCGCTCGGCCCAAAGGATGGCCCCACCGACCCGCCCACCGATCTTGACCGGGTCAAGGTCGGTGACGTGGCGCCGGATTTCACCCTCGAGTCGCTCGGCGGCCGCCGCATCACCCTGTCGAGCTACCGCGACAACAAGAACGTCGTGCTGGTGTTCTATCGGGGGCACTGGTGACCCTACTGCGCGCGTCAGCTCGGCGAGCTGAGGACACTCTTGACCGATGATGAGAAGCGGACGACCGAACTCCTGGCAGTCTCCGTGGATCCCAGGTCTGACCTCCAGAAGATGGTGGACCGAATCTCGGCGGAAGACGGCCGGCGGCCGGACTATCAGTTCCTTTCCGACCCAGGCCACCGCGTGATAGATCGTTACGGCCTGTTGAATCCCGACGATCAACGCGGGATTCCGCACCCCACGACCTACGTGATTGACCGGCAGGGCGTGGTGCGATGGAAGTTCACCGAGGTGAACTACAAGATCCGTCCGACCAATGACATGATCCTCGGGGCGCTGCGAGGTCTCCGGTGACCCAGCGGCGGCAGTGGGTCATCGTGAGTGCCGTCGTCGTGCTGCTGGCGGGTGCCGTGGTGGCGGGTGCGGGTCGGTTCGGTGCCCCGGACCCGGTGAACGTCGGCTTCCGGGCCCCTGAGTTCCAGGCGCGCGATCTGGCCGATCCGACCCGCGTCGCCCGGCTGGGTGATTACGCGGGCAACGTCGTGCTGCTCAATGTCTGGGCAACGTGGTGTCTGCCGTGCCGCGAGGAGATGCCGAGCATCGAGCGGCTGCACCGGGAATTCGGATCCTCGGGGCTGAAGGTGGTGGCGGTCAGCGTGGACGACGGCGGAGCAGAAGACGACATTCGCGCGTTCGCCCGGGAGTACGGCCTGACGTTCGAGATCCTGCATGACCCGACGGGGAAGATTCTGCGGGATTACCAGATGATCGGCGTGCCCGAGACGTTCGTCATCGATCGTGACGGGGTGATTCGCATCAAGGCGTTCGCCGCCGACTGGTACTCCGAGGAACACCGTGCGGCCGTGGCCCGCCTGATCGCCGAGGGCGACTGAACCGCCTCGCGCGTCCCCCGGGAGGCGTGCATCTTAGGGGACCGGATGTGGTCTCCACCGAGCGTGACCAAGGAGAGCACGATGGTCCCCCAGCGGGCCGCTGCCGCAGACACTGTCCCGCGCAAGCCCCTCGATCACGAAATTGACGCGTACGGGCTTACGCACCCCGGCAAGGTGCGGCAGTCCAACCAGGACCACTTCCTGCTGTGCTCGCTGCACAAGGAGCTCGTGGTCCGTGCCACCAGTCTTTCCGACGTGGGCGTGATGACGCCGTTGCGGGAACGCCTGGCGGTGCTTGCGATGGTGGCCGACGGCGTTGGTGGCGGACCGCGAGGGGAACAGGCCGCCCGGTTGGCCGTGGAAAACATCACGCGATACGTCTCCGCAACGATGCGCTGCTTCTATACCGGCGACGCGAGCGCCGAGGGCTTCATCAACGAGCTCCAGGAAGCCGCCCTCCACGCGCACGCGGCCGTGAGCGCTCAGGCGGCCCAGGACCCCGAGTTCCGGGGCATGGCCACCACGCTCACCCTGTTCTTCGGCGTTTGGCCGTGGGCCTACGTGCTCCAGGTGGGCGACTCGAGACACTACCTCTTCCGCAAGGGCACGCTGACGCAGATCACCCGCGACCAAACGATGGCGCAGGAGCTGGTGGATCAAGGCGTGCTGACCCGGACCGACGCGTTCAGCTCACGGCTTGCTCACGTGCTGTCCAGTTCGATCGGCGGCCGGCAGACGGCGCCAATGGTGACACGACTGCAGTCGGAGTGGGGGGCGGTGCACCTGCTGTGCAGCGACGGCCTGACCAAGCACGTGTCGGACGATCGCATCCGAGATGCGCTGGCCACCATGACGTCGGCCAAGCAAGTGTGCGAGGATTTGCTGCAGGCGGCGCTGGATGACGGTGGGACGGACAACATCACACTGATTGTGGGCAGAGCGGTCGAAAACGCATGATGGCGCATTGTCGGACCGCTGACTGCTCGCCGCCGACGCGTTCCTGTCAGTGGGTCATGGCATACACCACGATGTTGATCGCCAGCGCGTAGGCCACCGGAGAGAATCGGTAGAAGAACTCGTACTCCTCGCCCTCGCGCTCCCAGCCGTCCGCGATATCCGTATTGTGTGACATCACGACGAGCAGGCGCCCCGAGGGGTCGGCGATGCCGCGCAGGTGCGGCGTGGCCGATTCCGCGCCGCGCTCGGACGTGAGGCCGCCGGAGCCACGCCAGAACTGAATGGACGGGATCTGCGGCACCTCGCGTACGTCGTAGATGGCGTGGAACAGGGGATGGTCGAGCGGAATGTCGAAGACCGGGTACTGGCTCGGTGGCAAGACCCGGCCGATTTCCCGTTCCCAGCGGTTCCAGGCGTAATCGCCCCAGAAATCGTCCACGTAGAGGAACCCGCC
>CAZVKD010000243.1:0-4760 GCA_964627675.1 uncultured Gemmatimonadaceae bacterium | reverse complement strand
GTGGCGGCGTCTATCGTGGCGGTGGACGACCTGAGCGAGCAGGAACTGACGGCGCTCCTCGAGACCATCGAGACGCTGTCCACGGATGGAGGAGAGCTATGAGGGCGATCACGATGCTGCGGTGGCTGGGGCTCGTCGCGCTGCTGGCGGCGGCGAGCGGCGCCGAGGCGCAGCAGCCCGGGCGGCCCGTGCCGCCGCGGCAGGCGCCGCCGATGCGGCCGCGGATGCGGATGGAGGCGGCGCACCGGCCGTTGGTGGCGGATTCCGTGCGGATGGCGCGCATGGACTCGCTGCGCCTGCGCGTGGAGGAGCGTTTCGCGCAGGTGGTGCGGCAGGATCTCCAACTGAACGACCAGCAGCTGGACCGGGTGCGCCAGGCGATGCGGGCCAACCAGGATCGGCGGCGGAATCTCAACCAGCGCGAGATGGAGCTGCGGCGCGCGGTCGAGGGGCAGATGCAACCCGGCGTGGCGGCCAACCAGGACAGCCTGAACCGGCTGCTCGACGCCATCGGCCGGCTCCAGGTGGAGAAGGCGCAGCTGGATCAGCAGCACCTGCGCGACCTCCAGTTCCTGACGCCCGTGCAGCGCGCGCGGCTGCTGATGCTCCAGCACCGCTTCATGCAGCGGATGCAGGAGATCCGGATGCGGCAGCAACCGGGGATGATGGGGCCGGGCGCCAGGCCCGGACCGGGTCCGAGACCGGACGGCGAGGAGTACTAGCAGACAGCTGGTGGAACCGTGAATCGGGAATCGGGAGTCGGGGGGGACGGACCGATCCCGATTCCCGATTCGCCGTTCCGGACCTCATCCCTACCCAATCCCCCGCCTCGCAGACAGTTTAGTCCCATGTCCCGCACCCTGGTCGGTCTGCTCGCCGCCCTTGCCGCGGCAGGGCCCCTCGTGGCACAGGGCCGGCCGGTCTATCGCGTCCCTGTCACGGGGTCCATCGAGCAGGGGCTCGCGCCGTTCATCCAGCGCAGCCTGCGCGAGGCGGAACGGGCCAACGCCCGGGCCGTGATCCTGACGCTCGACACGCCCGGCGGACGCGTGGACGCGGCCGAGCGCATCGCCGACGCGGTGCGCGACGCGAACCTGCCGGTGTACGCATACGTGGACCGGCGGGCGTTCAGCGCCGGGGCGCTCATCGCGCTGGCGACCGATTCCATCTTCATGCGGCCGGGCTCCGTGATCGGCGCGGCGACGCCGGTGAGCGGGCAGACGGGGGAGAAGCTCCCGGAGAAGTATGTGAGCGCGATGCGCGGGGAGTTCCGCGCGCTCGCCGAGGAGCACGGCATCGACCCGCGGCTGGCCGAGGCGATGGTGGACGAGAACGTCGAGATCGAGGGGATCAAGCCGAAGGGCCAACTCCTCACGCTCTCGACCGATGAGGCCGTGCGGCTCGGTGTGGCGCGGGCCGAGGTGGCGGACTTCGACGGGCTCCTCGCGCTGCTGGGCGCCCCGGGCGCGCCGGTCGTGGAGACCCGTGTGAACTGGGCGGAGGGGGTGGTGCGGTTCCTCTCCAACCCCGTCATCGCCTCGCTGCTGCTGACGCTGGGCATGATCGGGCTGGTGATGGAACTGAAGACGCCGCACTTCGGGCTCGCGGGGCTCGCCGGGCTGACGGCGCTGGCGCTGTTCTTTGGGAGTCACTGGATCATCGGGCTCGCGGGGTGGCTGGAGGTCCTCCTCATCGTGGGGGGGCTGGCCGGCATCGTCATCGAGATCTTCTTCATCCCGGGCTTCGGGATCGTGGGACTCGCGGGTCTCGGGGCGCTGGGCGCCGGCTTCTTCCTCTCGATGCTGAGCGACATGCCGACGCAGGCCGATCTCTGGCAGGCGCTCACGGGCGTGGCCGTCGGCCTCATCGTCTTCGTGTCGCTGCTGGTGGCGTTCCTGCGCCACCTGCCCGCGAGCCGGCGCCTCTCGGGGATCCTGCACCGCGAGGCGCAGGAGGCCGCGGCGGGGTACGTGTCGGCGCCGGTCCGCAGCGACCTTCTCGGCAAGCAGGGCGTGGCCACGTCGGAGCTACGCCCCTCCGGCATCGCGGAGATCGCTGGGGAGCGGGTGGACGTGACGACCGACGGGGAGTGGGTGCCGGCCGGGACGCCGGTCACCGTGGTGAAAGCCGAAGCGATGCGCGTCGTCGTCCGGCGCGTGTCCCAGATCGCCTGACGTCAGCCAGGAGCCGCAGCGATGGAACAGCTCGCCGGACCGATCCTGATCGTGCTCGTCATCGGCGCGATCGTCCTGATCTCGCTTTTCTTCCACTTCATTCCGATCGGCCTGTGGATCACGGCCTTCGCCTCGGGGGTGCGCGTCTCGTTCTTCACGCTCTTCGGGATGCGGTTCCGGAAGGTGGACCCGAAGCGAATCGTGATGCCGCTCATCGCGGCGACGAAGGCAGGGCTCCATCTCAACATCAACGAACTGGAGTCGCTGTTCCTGGCCAAGGGGAACGTGGACCGCGTGGTGGACGCGCTCATCTCGGCCGACAAGGCGGGCATCGGACTCGATTTCAAGCAGGCCTCGGCGATCGACCTCGCCGGCCGCGATGTCTTCGAGGCGGTGCAGGTGAGCGTGAACCCGAAGGTCATCCAGACGCCGAAGGTCGCCGCGATGGCCAAGGACGGCATCCAGTTGCTGGCGCTGGCGCGCGTCACGGTGCGCGCGAATATCACGCGGCTGGTGGGCGGCGCCGGCGAGGAGACGATCCTGGCGCGGGTGGGCGAGGGGATCGTTTCGACAATCGGCTCGGCGGAGAGCCACAAGAAGGTGCTCGAGAACCCCGACATGATCTCGAAAACGGTGCTGGCGAAGGGGCTCGACTCGGGGACCGCGTTCGAAATCCTGTCCATCGACATCGCGGACGTGGACGTCGGGAAGAACATCGGCGCCGAGCTCCAGACCGACCAGGCCGAGGCCGATAAGCGGATCGCGCAGGCCAAGGCCGAGGAGCGGCGCGCGCTGGCCGTCGCGAACGAGCAGGAGCAGAAGGCGCAGGTGCAGGCCATGCGGGCCAAGGTGGTCGAGGCGGAGGCGCAGATCCCGCTGGCCATCGCCGAGGCGTTCCGAAAGGGGAACCTGGGGATCATGGATTTCGCGCGGTACCGCAACCTCCAGGCCGACACGTCCATGCGGGCGGCGATTGCCGGGGAGTCGGAGCAGGCGCCGCAGGGGTGAACACAGGCAACAGGCAATAGGCAGTAGGCAATAGGGGATAGTGATGGAAGGACTGTGGCCGATCCTCATCCTCTGGGTGGTGTTCGCCCTGCTCGGCGGCGCGCGCAAGAAGCGTCCGCCGCAGCGGACGCCGGGTGTGGGGTCGTCCCCGGAGGAGGCGCGGCTGGCGGGCGGCTCCATGATGGACCAGATGCGCCGCGCGATGGAGGAGTTGAAGCGGGCGCAGGAGGAGGCCAAACGGCGGTCCGAAGCTGGGGCGAGCGCCGGCGGCCAGCAGGAGCTGGCCCGCGAGTGGCTGGAACAGCGCGAGGCGAAGCGGAAGCCGGAGCGCAGGCCAGAGCCGCCGCGGCGCCGGACGGCCGCGGTGCAGAAGGTGGAGCGCAAGGTCTTCCTCCCGAAGCCGCAGGAGCGCGTCGTGCGGCGGCCGGTGCGCCCGCTGGAGGATGACGATGCCGACAAGTCGTCCGAGGACGCCACGGTCGTCTCGCTGGAGGGCGGGGACTACGACGAGGAGGCCGAGCGGCTCGTCGCGGAGCGGCGCAAGGCGTTCGATCGCGGCGGCCGGACGGAGGCCTCGGCCGAGCAGCTGACGGCGGCGCAGCTCCAGCGCCGGGCGTCGCGCCCGGCAATCGCCCTTGGCGGGGCGGCGGAGCACAAGGCGTGGCACGATCAGATCGTCGCCATGCCGGCCGCGGGACCTGCTGCGCCGGCGAAGCGGCGGCCGCCGCTGACGCGCCTCGCCGACGGGACCGTGCGCGGCGCGGTGGTCCTGAGCGAGATTCTAGGCAAGCCGTTGGGGGAGCGGGGCTAGGATCCGGGAACAGGGAGAGCGCCATCCAGCGCTCCCGCCCCGCCTTCCGGTCGTATTCGCCCGAGTGGTGGAATGGCAGACACGCGGGACTCAAAATCCCGTGCCGGCAACGGCGTGTGGGTTCGACTCCCTCCTCGGGCACTGCTGCACAGGGTTTGCAGCCATCCCCGCCGTATCCGGCCGCCACAACCGTTCAGGCACCTTCACGCACCCTTAAGCGGGCCTTGGGCCCGGCGCTGGCACCGTTGCTGCGCGAACGCCCGTCGCGCAGCGACTACGGCCGCCGCGTCACCCCGTACGCCCAGGATCAGGATGGCCGTCGGCACAGGAGGTGTCGGCCCATGATCGTCGGGATTCCGCTCGAAGCCGGTCGTCAGGAACGCCGCGTCGGACTCACCCCCTGGGCGGCGGGGCAACTGGTGGCCGACGGCCACGCCGTGGTGGTGGAACGGGATGCCGGGAAGGCAGCCCGGTTCACCGACCGCGAGTACCAGGACGCGGGCGCCACGGTGGTTTACAGCCACGAGGAAGCATTCCGCCGCGCGGATCTGGTCTGCGGCGTGGGGCTCGTTTCACCCGCGGAGCTCGACCAGCTGCGCCCGGGCTCGGTGCTCTGCGGGTTCCAGCACCTCGTGGTCGCCCCGCGGGACACGCTGGAGCGGCTGCGCCAGCTGGAAATGACCGTCCTGGGCTACGAACTGGTGCAGGACGCTTCCGGCCAGCGCCTCATCCTCCGCGAACAGAGCAAGAAGCAAGCCGAAATCCCC
>CAZVKD010000242.1:0-4786 GCA_964627675.1 uncultured Gemmatimonadaceae bacterium | reverse complement strand
CATCTTCGGCGAGAAGGCCAAGGACGTGAAGGACTCGTCCCTCCGCGTCCCGCCCGGCATGCAGGGCGTGGTGATTGACGTGAAGATTTTCTCGCGCATCGAAGACCAGGTCGTCGAGAAGGACCGGGGCGAGCGGATCGGCGAAGTCCGGCGCCTCGAGAGTGAAGAGAAGGCGCGGATCACCGCGGTGCTCTTCGAGGAAGTGGGCGAACTGCTCCAGGGCCAGGAAGTGGCATTGATGCTTCGGGCGGGCACCGTGGAGGAGTACCTGCCCGCCGGCACCAGGCTCACCAAGACGGCGCTGGCGGAGGTGGATTGGACGCAGGTGGACTTGAAGACCCTGCGCGTGGTGTCCAAGGCGGCCAACGAGCGACTCCGGGCCGCCATCGAGGTGGCCAATCGGGAACGGGCTCGCATCGAGGAGAAGGCCGAAGATCAGATTGACAAGATCCTCCAGCCCGACGAGCTGCCGCCCGGCGTGATCCAGCTGGTCAAGGTGTACCTGGCGGAGAAGCGCAAGATCTCCGTGGGGGACAAGATGGCCGGTCGGCACGGGAACAAGGGCATCGTCGCCCGGATCGTGCCGGAGGAAGACATGCCCTTTTTGCCCGACGGCAGGCCGGTGGACATCGTGCTCAACCCGCTCGGGGTGCCAAGCCGGATGAACGTCGGCCAGATCCTGGAGACGCATCTCGGGTGGGCGGCCCGCATTCTCGGATTCAACGCCAAGACCCCCGTGTTCCAGGGAGCGGACGAAGCGGAAATCGGCCTCCTGGTGCGGATCGCCGGTCTGATCTGGGCCGGCTCGGCGCTGGAGCTGCGAGCCAAGCCGCCCGTGCCTGCGGTGAACGACCTGCGGCAGATGCTGGCGGACCTGAAGTGCCTGCCGGCGGAGAACGGCGGCCGTCCCGATATCGGGACCGTGCGGCTCGATCTGCTGGCCAGCCGCGCCATGTCACAGTCCACGCGCGATCTGTTTCATGCGCTGCGGGACTACCTGGAGGATGCAGCCCGGGAGCTGGCGGCGCGATTCGCCACCGACGCCGAGCTGCAACGGGAATTCCACGCGGCCCAGCTCGAGGCCGGGGGCGAAGCCCTGGACAAGAGTGCCAGGGCGGCGCTGAAAGCCGGTCTCAAGGACGCCGAGAAACTGGTCGGCGCCGCGCCGGCGGACCTGCTGGAAGCGCATCAGCTCCCGTCGCTGGCCGGTCTGCTGGGGCCCAAGAGCGAGGCCGATGTGGAAGCGGCGGCGTCCGAGCTGTTGCGGCTCGCCGGCTTCACGCCCAGGGGCAAGTGCCGGCTGCGCGACGGACGCACCGGAGACTGGTTCGCGTCGGAGGTGACGGTCGGATCGCTGTACATGATGAAGCTGTCGCACTTGGTGGACGACAAGATCCACGCGCGCTCCATCGGGCCGTACTCGCTGGTGACGCAGCAACCGCTCGGCGGCAAAGCGCAGTTCGGCGGCCAGCGGTTCGGCGAGATGGAAGTCTGGGCGCTGGAGGCCTATGGCGCCGCGCACGTGTTGCAGGAGATGCTCACGGTCAAGTCCGACGACGTCAACGGGCGGAGCCGCGTGTACGAGGCCATCGTGAAGGGGCAGAACCTGCCCGAGCCCGGCACCCCCGAGTCGTTCAACGTGTTGGTCAAGGAACTGCAGGCGCTCGGCCTGAAGGTCACGCTGGGCACGACCGACGAAGGCGAGGAGTAACGAGCGATGATTGATTTCCGAAGCGCGCGCGAGCCGCGGGGCTCGACATTCGACTACATCCAGATCCGCATCGCCTCCCCCGAGGAGATCCGGGGGCCGCGGGACTCCAAGGAACGAGAGCGGCTGGAGCTGCAGGGCCAGCGCACCTGGTGGTCCTGGGGCGAGGTGACCAAACCCGAGACCATCAACTACCGCTCGTTCAAGCCGGAGCGTGACGGGCTGTTCTGCGAGCGGATCTTCGGCCCGGTGAAGGACTGGGAGTGCCACTGCGGCAAGTACAAGCGCATCCGCTACCGCGGCGTCATCTGCGACCGCTGCGGCGTGGAAGTCACGCGCGCCAACGTGCGCCGCGAGCGCCTCGGCCACATCGAGCTGGCCGTGCCCGTGTCGCACATCTGGTTCTTCAAGGGCCTGCCGAGCCGCATCGGGCACCTGCTCGACATGACGATCCGCGACTTGGAGCGCGTGCTCTATTACGAGGCCTACGTGGTGATCGATCCGGGCAAGCAGGATGTTGCGTTCCGGGAGTTGCTGGATGAGGAGCGCTACCTCCAGCTGCGCGCCAACGCGAAGCAGGAGGGAGACTCGGCGTTCCGTGCGGACATCGGGGCGCCGGCGGTGCGCGAGCTGCTCAACCGGCTGGACGTGGATAAGCTGGCCGACGAGCTGCGCAAGGCCTGCGCCACCGAGACCAGCCAGCATCGCAAGAAGCAGATGCTCAAGCGGCTCAAGATCATTGACGCCTTCCGGAATTCCGGGGACCAGGGCGACGTGCGCAACAATCCGGCGTGGATGATCCTCGATGTGGTCCCGGTCATTCCGCCGGACCTCCGGCCGCTGGTGCCGCTGGACGGCGGGCGGTTCGCCACCAGCGATCTGAATGACCTGTACCGGCGCGTGATCAACCGCAACAACCGGTTGCAGAAGCTGATCCAGCACAAGGCGCCGGAGGTCATCCTCAGGAACGAGAAGCGGATGCTGCAGGAGGCCGTGGACGCCCTGTTCGACAACGGGCGCCGCTCCAAGGCCATTCGCGGGCGCGGGAAGCGGCCGCTGAAGTCGCTCTCTGACATGCTGAAGGGGAAGCAGGGCCGGTTCCGCCAGAACCTGCTGGGCAAGCGGGTGGACTATTCGGGCCGATCGGTGATCGTCGTGGGTCCGGAGTTGCGACTCCACCAGTGCGGCCTGCCCAAGACGATGGCGGTGGAACTGTTCAAGCCGTTCATCATCCACAAGCTGGTGGAGAAGGGCATTGCGGAGACGGTCAAGCGCGCCAAGAAGATCGTGGAACGCGAGAGCCCGGATGTCTACGAGATCCTGGAAGAGATCATTCAGGACCATCCCGTGCTCCTGAACCGTGCGCCCACGCTGCACCGGCTCGGCATCCAGGCCTTCGAGCCGGTGCTGGTGGAAGGGAAGGCGATCCGGATTCACCCGCTGGTGTGCGCGGCGTTCAACGCGGACTTCGACGGCGACCAGATGGCGGTGCATGTGCCGCTGTCCTTCGAGGCGCAGATCGAGGCGCGGGTGCTCATGGTCTCGAGCAACAACATCCTGAAGCCGTCCGACGGACGGCCCGTCGCGGAGCCCAGCCAGGACATGGTGCTGGGGGCCTACTTCTTGACCAAGACGCCGGCCGACTTCGCCGAGCGGGTCAAGACGGCGCCGTTCGTGGGATCGCTGGCTGAGGTGGAGATGGCCGTGGTGAACGGCCGCCTAGGCTATCACTCGCCGGTGCGCTTCTGGTATCAGCCGCCGCCGGAGGCCGGGCTCGAGAAAGCCGCCTGGGTGGAGACGACGGTGGGGCGGGTGCTGTTCAACAGCATCCTCCCGCGCCCGCTCCTGGCCGCGCTGGGCTTCCGCAATGACGTGATGAAGAAACGGAACCTGTCGGAGCTGGTGTTCGAGTCGTACCGGCGAGCGGGGCTGGCCGAGACCGGCGTTTTCCTCGACCGCCTGAAGGAATTCGGCTTCCGGTATGCCACGGTTGGTGGTGTGTCCATCGGGGTGGAGGATCTGGAGATCCCGGCGGAGAAGGCCGAGATTCTTCAGGATGCCACGGCGCGGGTGGAGCGGTTCCAGCGGGCGTACGCCACGGGCCAGATCACCTTCGGCGAGCGCTACAACAAGGTGATTGACGCCTGGACGCATGCCAACAACGACATCGCCGAAGCCATGGTCAAGGGACTGGCCCGCTCGCACGGCGGGTTCAACCCGGTGTTCATGATGTTCGACTCGGGGAGCCGGGGCAGCCGCGATCAGATCCGGCAGCTCGCCGGCATGCGCGGGCTCATGGCCAAGCCGCAGAAGAAGCTGACCGGTGGCATTGGCGAGGTGATCGAGAGCCCCATCAAGTCGAACTTCCGCGAGGGGCTCACCGTGCTGGAATACTTCATCTCGACGCACGGGGCCCGGAAGGGGCTCGCGGACACGGCGCTCAAGACGGCCGACGCGGGCTACCTCACGCGGCGGCTGGTGGACGTGGCGCAGGACGTGACGATCACCGAGGAAGACTGCGGCACGATCCTGGGTCTCGAGATGTCGTCGCTCAAGGAGGGTGAAGACATCATCGAGCCGCTGCGCGAGCGCATCGTGGGCAACGTGGCGGCGGACGATGTCTACGATCCGCACGAGCTGGACGAGCACGGTGACCCGCGGCTGCTCGCGGCGGCCGGCCAGTTGATTGACGAGGAGGCGGCCGGTGCGATCGAGGATGCGGGCATCGAGACGGTGCGCATTCGCTCCGTGCTCACCTGCGAGGCGCGCCGCGGGATCTGCCGCATGTGCTACGGCCGCAACCTGGCCACGATGGAGATGGTGGACCTGGGCGAAGCCGTGGGGATTCTGGCGGCGCAGTCCATCGGCGAGCCGGGCACGCAGCTCACGCTGCGGACGTTCCACATCGGCGGCACGGCGGCGCGCATCGCCGAGCAGACCGCGCGGAAGACCAAGCTCGAGGGCACGATCGCCTACGGTGACCGGCTCTCCTGGGTCACGGTCCCGGATGGTGCCAAGGTCGTCACGGGGTACGACGGCGAGCTGGTGCTGCGGGACGCCGATAGCCAGGTGCGCTCG
>CAZVKD010000241.1:0-4792 GCA_964627675.1 uncultured Gemmatimonadaceae bacterium | reverse complement strand
GGAGAACGCGCCGCCGAACAGGTGCACGAGCGGCGTCTCGGGGAACAACAAGGGGATCCCCGTGACGATGAGGATGGTGAAGGTCGCCATGAGCACGACGTGCTGCACGCGCTCGGCGAACGTGAGCCGGTGCACGACGATGCGGTCAAGGTCGGCGTCGGGCGGTTCCCACTCAACCATGGCGCCTCGCGCGGCGGGGATCCACGACGCGGTGACGATACTGATCCAGCGCGATCATGCTCGCCGCGAACAGGATGATGCCGGCGATCAGGATGTAGTAAAAGACCTGCACGCCGTACGCGAACAGATTGATGTCCTCTCGGACCGAGGCGATGTGCACGCGCCCCTGGGCCACGCCCGCGCCGATCCCCGGGTGACAAGACCCGCAGGTCTTCTGCAAGTTGGCCGGGTGAACGGAGGACGCGGAGTCGGACGACGGCAGAATGCCGTGCGATCCGTGACAGCTCTCGCAGTTCGCCACGGTGGTTTGCCCGGCTTCCAGCGCGATGCCGTGGAACGAGCCCACATACGTCCGGCGCCGGGCCGTCGGCAGCCCGTAACGGTCATTCAGGTCCTCGCGGTCGTGGCAGGCCGTGCACGTCCGCGCGACGTGCGTCGGGTAGACGCTCGACGCGGGGCTCGTGACCGGCTGCACCGCGTGTTCGGTGTGACACCCGATGCAGGTCGGCACGTCCGGGTTGCCTTCGGCAAACGCTGCGCCGTGGACGCTCCGGTCGTACTCGCTCTTGATGCCCCCGTGGCACTGGGCGCATGTTCCCACGACGCGCGCCCGACTCACGGGCGAGGCCGAGTCCGCCGTCGCTTGGATCCGGTGCGCGCCCGTGCCGCGCGCCCCATGACAGTCCGTGCACACGGGCGCGATGGTGAGTCCCTTCTCCAGCAGGGCCCGGCCGTGAACGCTGGTGAGATAGGTCTGCACGCTTACGCTGTCGGCTTGCCCGAAACGGCGCATCCGGGCGGCGTCACTGTGACAGGTAGCGCACACCTGGAACTGCGTGCGTCGGTTCACCGTGGATCGAGGGTCGGAGGAACGGAAGATCCCATGGCTCGTGTGGCAGTCCGCACAGGTGGCCGGAACTTCGCCCGCGGCCGGATGGGCACGGCCGTGCACGCTCGACGCCAGGTCACGACCGGCGTCGCGGTGACAGGCGGCGCAGTCCACCGGCGTGACGGTGTCGTGCGGGTAGTCCGAGATCCCTTGGTGGCACGTCGTGCAGGTGAACCCCATCGCCCCGTGGACCGTCTGGCGGAACGTCGCACCATCCACGAACAGGCGGGTGGCGCGCGCGGAATCTGAGATCAGCGTGGCCGCGACGGCGCGATCTCCATGGCATGCGGCACAGGACTCCTGCGCCTGGAGCGACGGGGCTCCAAGGAGCGCACCGGTGAAAAACAGCGCCGCACGACTCATGAATGCACTTCCCCTTGATGAAGCGGGCCTGACCCACGATCGCGCCGCCGCGTATTCCCCCAAGCCACGACACGCAGCGTGGTGGAAGTCTCGCCACCCGGGGCTGGCCGCGGCTATAGAAATAATGAAAGTGCCTTCACTTCGCGCGGAGCGTCGGAGCGGGCGTGCTATCTTGGCGCCGGAGCGATCCGCGGATGGGACGACCCTGATGCGGCCTGGTGGCGGTCGCGACCCGCTGCTCGGCGTGCCTGCCTGGGCGCAGGTGAACGAGCTTTGCCTGATGGGCCGGCGTCATCGCGTTCGCGGCGCTCGGCATCGGGCTCATGCTGATCGGCCTGATCGTGTTCTCGATGCTCATGGGCTACCGGTAAGAGGGAGGGTCCGATCCATGCGCACCATCGCACTTGCCATTCCGGCCGCGACGCTCGTGATCACGGCGCCGCTCGCCGGCCAGGGCTACCGCCTGCGGCTCGACACCCGGTTCCAGTCGGCCAGCTACCGCGGCTGGACGCTGGACAGCGTCCCCGCGGGGTCCACCTCGATTGGGCCGACGGGTGGGTTCGTGGCGGGCGGCTTCGCGGTTCGTTGCGTCCCGGGCGCGGCCGTTTGCACCTTCTTCCGGCCGGGGCCCGAGCGATCCTCCACGCCCACCGTGGGCACGGCCGATCTGACCGTCTGGGGCCTGGGGATTCCGGGGCTCCGCCTGCACGCGAAGGCGCGAGGGCTTGGAGATTTCACCGACCGCAGTACTTGGCCGGGCGTGAAGCCGGCGGTGCAACTGCTCGAGGCGTACGCAGAGTACGCCAACAGCTTTGTCACCGCGGAGGCGGGACGCACCCACGTCACTACGCGCTTCGGCTTCCGGGGCTTCGACGGTGGGCGGCTGGAGCTCCGGCCCTTCGGGAGAACGCTGCGGCTGTCCGGCTACGGCGGATGGGGCCTGGCGCGTGGCGTGGATCTGCCGGTGACGGCCGCCGAGCTCAACCCGCTCGGCGACTACCAACCGACGGAGCGCCAGACGGTACTCGGCGGCCAGCTGGGCCTGTCGCTCTGGCGTTTCGACCTGCGCGGCGGTTACCTGCGCGAAGGCGACCCCTCCACCAACGGGACGACTCTGGAGCGCGCGGCGTTCGACGGACAGCTCGACCTCTCGCGCGGCGTGGTCGTCTCCGGAGGCGCGGACTACGACCTTGCGGCGGGGTTGTGGGGCAGCGCGGACGCCGCCATCAGCTACGCGCCGGACGGCGGACGCGGTTCGGTGACGGTTGGCGGGCGTCGCTATCGCCCGTACTTCGATCTCTGGAGCATCTGGGCGGCGTTTACGCCCGTCGGTTTCAACGCGGCGTTCGGATCGGCGGCGTACACCGTGATGACCGGCGTCGAGCTGCGGGCCCGCGGCGAGGTGTACGAGTACGACGAGTCCGGCGCCACGACGCCGCTCGTGGCGGAAGAGAACGACGGGTGGCGCTGGGTGCTCGGCGCCCGGTATCTCCGCCTCGACAACTGGGTGCTGGATGCCGCGGCGCACCAGGAACACGGTCCCGGCGCCGCGTCGCTGGGTTACGAGGGGACGGCGACCTGGGCGCCGGCCGATCGGTTGAGCCTCACGGCGCAGGTGGCACGGGTGCGGCGGCCGCTGGAATACCGGTTCGACGACTCCAAGGTGTGGACCTATGCGCTGCGCGGCGATTATCGCTTGGCCGGCGGGGATACGCGGTTCTACGCGGAAGTGCGCCGCTACGATGAATCGCGCGAACGGGATGACGCCGCCCGGGTGTCCTGGGACCAGTTGAGGATCTATCTGGGCGCGACCGTGACGATCGGGTCGGGTGCGAACGGCCGGCCCCTGCATCCGGCGATCCTGCGTATTCCCGACGTTCGGAGGCCTCAATGAGACTTCTCTCGATCACGACCCTGCTGGCGCTGGCGGTTGCCGTCACGCGATCCGGGGCGGCGCAGGCGCCGCCGTCGCACCAGGCCCGGGACTTCCTGGCGCGACATGGCTCGCTGGTTCGACAGGATGCCAGCGAGTGCAAGCTGTGCCATACGCAGGAGAACTGCTGGACCTGCCACCTTGGAACGCCGCAGGTGGCGGCCGGGTTCTTCTCCGCCAAGTCCGGCCAGGCGGTCGGCGTGCCGGTGCGGCGACGCGCCCCCGCCACGCACGATGGCGGCGCCTACCGAGCACGGCACGCGGCGGCCGCCACCGCCACTCCGCAAACCTGTGCGAACTGTCACGTCCGCTCGGACTGTCTCGATTGCCATCGGCCCGATGCGGCCTCCGGCTCGCCCGGGTATCACGCCGCGGATTTTCTCTCCCGCCATGCGGCTGAGGCGTACACCCGCGCGACCTCGTGCAGCGACTGCCACAGCGCCACGGCGTTTTGCGCGAGCTGCCACCAGAACGCGGGGCTGGCCATTGACGGGCCCCTGGGGAGAGGCTATCACGACGCGAAGCGTTTCTTCCTGACCGGGCATGGCTTGGCGGCCCGGCAAAGTCTGGAGAGCTGCGTATCGTGCCACACCGAGCGCGATTGCCTCGCGTGTCACTCGGCGGCGGGCGCACAGCGCTTCAGCCCGCACGGTCCGGAATTCAACGCGGCGCGCATGAAGGAGCGCAATCCGGATATGTGCGCCGTGTGCCATGGGGCGGCGATTCCTTGAGGCCGGTGGGTGACGTAACCGCGGGGTGTCGCGAGCGCCGACGACGCCCACAAGTGGCCCCACGCCACCGGCGCGTTCCGGCGCGCATAGAGGCGTGCTGTTCTGAAACTACGCCGTAGCCGGCTGGCGGCGTTGGCGTGGCGGGCGCTGGCCAGCGCGGCGCTGCCCTGGTCGTTCGCCGCGGCTCAGGCGGGGCGAACGCCGGCGCAAACCGTGGAGGCCGGCTCCCGGGTGTTCCTGGACAAGGGGTGCAGCGGCTGCCACGCCGTGAACGGGCTCGGTGGCCGCATCGGCCCCGACCTGGCACGCCTTCGCGGGACGCGATCCTTCCATCACCTCGCGGCCGCCCTCTGGAATCACATCCCCGAGATGCGGCGCGAAACAGCCCGGCGCGGCGTGGCGCAGCCGCGGCTCGCGCCGTGGGAGGCCGGAGATCTGATGGCCTTCCTGTACTGGCTCGACTACTTCGACCAACCCGGTGACGCCAAGCGTGGCGCACGATTGTTTCAGGAACGCGATTGCGTCCGGTGCCATCAGGTTCGGGGGCGGGGCGGCGTCATCGGACCGGACCTTGGAGTACTTTCGGCGTCGCGCACCCCTATCATGATCGCCACCGGCATGTGGAACCATGCGCCTGAGATGGCCAGCGCCATGCGAGCGCAAGGCGTCCGCCGGCCCACGTTCACCGGCACCGAA
>CAZVKD010000240.1:0-4794 GCA_964627675.1 uncultured Gemmatimonadaceae bacterium | reverse complement strand
GAGCGCCGCGCGCTACGCGGCCGACCGCGTGCTGCTGTCGGGCTGGCTGGTCGGCGAAGAGCACCTGCGCGGCCGCCACGCGGTGCTGGACATGCCCCTGGGTCGGGGACGCGTAATCCTGTTCGGGTTCTCGCCGTATTTCCGGGGACAGTCGCACGCCACGTTCAAGCTCCTGTTCAATGCGATCTACGGGAAGGTTGGGGAAGGTTGGTAAAGGTTGTGAAGGGAGTGAAAGAGGTGACGGAGGGCAGTGGGGGACTGTGAATCACCCGCGATCACCCCCGTCAATCGGCGATGGCCGGCTCCCGATTCCTCCTCAACGTCTGCTGGTTCCTTCTCGTACGTTCAGGTAGCTTCTAACGTCATCCCTCGCACCGTTTTCTCGAACCGAGGTTGGATTCGATGGTCACGCACTCCCGTCACTGGTGGCGCAGCGTAACGGGCCTGGCAGTCCTCATGGTGCTTTCCGGGCCCGCGCCAGCGCAAACCCGCATCACCACTCCCAAGGAACACTTCGGCTTCAACATCGGCGACGACTACCACCTGGCGACCTACTCGCAGTTCCAGGCCTACTGGGCCAAGCTGGACACCGAGTCGGATCGCATGATGGTGCAGGAGATCGGCAAGACGGCCGAGGGCCGGCCCCAGCTGATGGCGATCATTACGTCGCCGGAGAACCACCGCAATCTGGCGCGCTACAAGGACATCGCGAGGCGGCTGGCTCTCGCCGAGGGGCTCACCGACGAGCAAGCCCTGCAGCTGGCCCGCGAGGGCAAGGCGGTGGTCTGGTTCGACGGGGGCTTGCACGCCACGGAAGTGCTGGGCGCGCATCAACTGATCGAGACCGTCTATCGCCTGGTGAGCGGGAACGATCCCGAGACCATGCGATTCCTGAACGATCTGGTCATTTTGGCCGTGCACGCCAATCCGGACGGCATGGAACTGGTGTCCTCGTGGTACATGCGAGAGCCGGAGCCCACCAGGCGGAGCACGGCGGGCATCCCGCGGCTCTACCAGAAGTACATCGGGCATGACAACAACCGCGACTTCTATCTGGTGGCCCAGCCCGAAACGGAGAACATGGCGCGGGTCCTCTATCACGAGTGGTTCCCGCAGATCCTGTACAACCATCACCAGACGGGACCGGCGGGTGCCGTGCTGTTCGCGCCGCCGTTCCGCGACCCCTTCAATTACAACTTCGATCCCCTGGTGCCGATCGGTATCGAAGCCGTGGGGGCCGCGATGCACCACCGATTCATCGCCGAAGGCAAACCCGGCGCCGTCATGCGCTCGGGCGCCAACTACTCCACCTGGTGGAACGGCGGTCTCCGCACCACGACCTATTTCCACAACATGATCGGCCTGTTGACCGAAACGATCGGGAACCCCACGCCGATCGAGATCCCGTTCGTGCCGGACATGACGCTGCCCCGCAACGACGTGCCGTTCCCCATCATGCCCCAGCGCTGGCATTTCAAGCAGTCCATCGAGTATTCCGTCACGGCCAACAAGGCCGTGTTCGATTACGCCTCTCGGCACCGCGAGCAGGTGCTGTTCAACATCTATCAGATGGGACGCAACGCCATTCAGCGTGGCAACCAGGACACCTGGAGGATTCAGCCCAAGCTGGTGGACGCGGTGAAGGCCGCGGCGGAGCGTCAGGGCGGCGGTCAAGCCACGGAGGGGGGCTTCGGCCCGCGACGAGCACCGGGATCGCTGTTCACCATGATGATGCGAGACCCGGCGCTCCGCGACCCCCGCGGGTACATCATCCCGGCCGACCAGCCCGACTTCCCCACGGCGGTGAAGTTCGTCAACACGCTGGTGAAGAACGGCATCACGATTCATCGGGCGACGACCTCCTTTACGGTGGGTGGCAAGCAATACCCCCCGGGCTCCATCGTGATCAAGACCGCCCAGGCCTTCCGCCCCCACGTGCTGGACATGTTCGAGCCGCAGGATCACCCCAACGATTTCCGCTATCCTGGCGGGCCGCCCATTCCGCCGTACGACAACGCCGGCTGGACGCTCGCCTATCAGATGGGCGTTCATTTCGATCGCATTCTCGATGGGTTCGACGGCCCGTTCGAGAGAGTCGAGGGGCTGCTGAAGCCGCCGGCGGGCACGGTGGCCAACGCCGAGCGGGCGGCGGGGTTCCTGTTGTCGCACGACGTGAACGACGCGGCGGTCGCGACCAACCGACTCCTGGCGGCCCGGCATGAGGTGTATTGGCTGACCTCGCCGGCGCAAGCGAACGGCAAGACCTACCCCGCGGGGACGATTTACATCCCGGCGCGGGGGGCGGCGGGCCCAATGGTGCGCCAGCTGGCGGCAGACCTGGGGCTGAACTTTGACGGCGTTGCCGCGACGCCGAGCGGCGGCAACATGCGCATCCGGCCGGTACGCATCGGCCTGTGGGACCGCTACGGCGGCTCCATGCCCTCGGGATGGACCCGCTGGCTTCTCGAGCAGTTCCAGTTCCCCTTCGAGGTCGTGTATCCGCAGGCGCTCGACGCGGGCAAGCTGTCAGCCAAGTACGACGTGCTGGTCTTCCCAACCGGGGCGATTCCGTCCGGGGAACCGAGCCAGGGTGGTGGTGGCGGCTTCGGCGGCCAGTCGCCGGAGCCCATGAGCATTCCCGCCGAGTACCGAGCGTGGCTCGGGTCGGTGACGGCGGAGAAGACCGTCCCGCAGCTCACGCAGTTTCTGAACGAGGGCGGCACGATCATCGCGATCGGCACGTCCGTCGGCATGGGCAAACATGCGGGGCTGGCCATAGCGGATCACCTGGTGGATGCCTCTGGCAAGCACCTGCCGGCAGAGAAATTCTATATCCCGGGGTCGGTCCTTCGCGTGCGGGTGGACAATACGCGTCCCCTTGCGTGGGGAGTGCCGCAGTACGTGGACGTGTTCTTCGACAACAGCCCCGTAATGAAGCTGCTGCCCGAGGCGCTCGCGCAGGGCGTGCAAAAGGTGGCCTGGTTCGACTCCGATGCGCCGCTTCGCAGCGGGTGGGCCTGGGGCCAACAGTATCTGAAGGACGGCGTCGCGATGGCGGAGGCCGCGGTTGGCAAGGGGCGGTTGTACCTGTTCGGTCCTGAAATCCTGAACCGGGGCCAGCCCCACGGGACCTTCAAGTTCTTCTTCAACGGCATCTATCTCGCCGGTGTGCGTCAGGCCACGCCGGCGGCGGCGGGAGGCGGCGCAAGGTAAGGTCCCCGAGAGGGTTGACAGGGCCGGTCGTGGGTGAACATTTGTCCCCATTCGCTCGGGTTGTCTTTCCCGCTGGTGAGGGGAGGCGTGCGGAGTTGGGTGTTTTCACGCGCGGCCGGTGCAGGATTGCATGCGCGCGAACTCGCAGCGCGAACGGATTCCAGTCTTCCCATACATAAGGAGCAGTGGCATATGACACAGCTCGGTCGGAGCAACTTTCGCGGCTGGCTCGGCCGCCTGCTCGGCTCGGCTCTGGTCGTTGCGGTCGGCGCGACGCTGGTCGCTCCGGCGCTCGCCCAGGCTCAGACGGGCACGGTCGAGGGCCGCGTCACCGCCCAGGGTGGCGGCCCGCTGGCCGGCGCCCAGGTGACGGTGGAAGGCACCAGCATCGGGACCCGTACCGGTGACGATGGGCGCTTCTCGCTCCTGGTGCCCGCCGGCGCGCGCAGCATCCGGGTGCTCGCCATCGGCTACAAGGTAGGCACGCTCCAGGTGACCGTGGTCCCGGGCGGCACGGCCACGGCCAACCTCGAGCTCACTCGCAGCGTGTTGCGCTTGGACGAGGTGGTCGTGACGGGCACCGCCGGCGAGACGCGGCGGCGCGAGATCGGCAACTCGATCGCCCAGATCAACCTGGCGGCGGAAGTGAAGGACCCGCCGGCCAACGTGGATCAGATGCTCCAGGCGCGTACGGTGGGCCTGGACGTGATGCAGACCGGCGCGAGCGCGGGCTCCGGGGCGCAGATCCGCCTGCGGGGCGGCGTGAGCGTCAACCAGAGCAACCAGCCGATCATCTACATTGACGGCATCCGCGTGCGGAGCGAAGGGTATCGGCGCAACGCCCCGGGCAGCGCGGACTTCACGGGGCGCGGGTCGAACATTCAGTCGAGCCCGCTGAACGACATCAACCCGGCCGACATCGAGCGCATCGAGGTCATCAAGGGGGCAGCGGCGGCCACGCTGTACGGCACCGAAGCCTCGGCCGGCGTGATCCAGATCTTCACCAGGAAGGGCAGCCGGGCGGCGCGGCCGCGCTGGAACCTCGAGGTGGCCCAGGGCCTGGCGATGGAGCGACCCTTCGGGCCCGAGTGGAATCCCTTCCTCAATTTCACGCCGCCCGACAGCATGGGCGTTGACGCCAACGGCCAGCTGATCGTTCTCGAGGATCGGAAGGTCACCGCGGGTCAATGCCATCCGAACCCGGCGAACAACGCCCGGTGCTCCTGGATCCGGAACGGCTGGCGCCAGCGGTATAATGGTTCCGTGGCGGGTGGGTTCGACGCTTTCCAGTACTTCCTCTCGGGCTCCTACGAGGACAACGAGGGCGTGATGCCGCAGGACCGGGAGAAGAAGATCGCGTCCCGCGGCAACTTCAGCTTCGACCTGTCGGAGAAAGTCCGGCTCGACTTCAACACGGGGTACACCAACTACCGTATCGTCAACACGCCTTCGGGCAACAACGCCCAGGGCCTGGTGCTCAACGTGTACCGCGCGGAACGGAACTACCGCTCCTCCAGCGATCCGGCCGTGATTGACTCGCTGCTCAATCAGGACATCACGACCGAGATTGACCGGCTGGTG
>CAZVKD010000239.1:0-4825 GCA_964627675.1 uncultured Gemmatimonadaceae bacterium | reverse complement strand
CGTTCAGAAGCCGTTCACGATGCAGGAGATCGCGCTCAAGGTCCGAGCCGCGCTGGGCTCGTAAGGCCGGGTCCCCTCGGTTCCACGGCCCTGCCGGCGGCCGACCGCTTTATTCCCTTGTCACCCTGACAGACACCAGCGTCGCGCCGGCAGACCAGTGTGCAAAAGTGGCCAACGTCGCTGGCACCTGATCTGCCAGGCATGTCAGGCGATGCCGGCCGGCGAGGGGCGCCTCCCCGGAGCGGCCGGTGAACCACGCACCACAAGGAGGGATGTCTATGATGTTTGCTCCGACTCTCTGGCGTTCGGACTCGCTTTGGGACGAGATGGTGAACTTCCGTCGCGAGTTCGACCGCATCTGGGATCGGGCGCTTGGACTGAGCGCGGCGCAGCCGCTGACAGCCTGGATCCCCGCGGTAGATGTGCACGAGACTGACCGCGAGTTCCGCGTCACGGCCGAGCTGCCGGGTCTGTCGCCGCAGGACCTGAACGTCACCGTGCAGAACGGCGTCCTGACGATCAGTGGCGAGAAGCGCAGCCAGCATGACGAGGGCAAGGAGGAGGGAAACTACCACGTCTACGAGCGGCGGTATGGCCGGTTCGAGCGCAGCTTCACGCTGCCCCGAACGGTGATCGCCGACGACGTCCGGGCGGCGTTCGACAACGGCGTCCTAACCATCACGCTGCCGAAGACGGAGGAGGCCAAACCCCGGCGGATTCCGATCCAGGGAGGCGCGCAGTCCAACGCGCCCCAGGTCAGCGCGGGAAAAGGATCGCGAGCCGCTTGATGCGGCTCGTTTCCGGCCTGAGGCCCGGCGCTTAGCACCGCCGGGCCTTTTGCGTCCTGACCCGAGAGGCCCGGCGGGGCGGGCAGGCGCTTGCGGAGCGCGATCCCAGCGCACACCTTGGCGCCACCCAGGATCTCACCCGTACCTCCTCGCCAGGAGACGACCATGGTCATGGTGCCGCTGACGGACCTGTGGCTTCCGATTCTGATCGCTGCCGTGCTGGTGTTCGCCGCCAGCGCCCTCATCCACATGGTGCTCGGCTACCACAAGAACGACTTCGAAACGGTGCCGAAGCAGGACGACGTGGCGGCGGCCCTGCGCCCGTTCGGTCTCCCGCCGGGGAGCTACATGCTCCCGAAGCCGGCCGCCGGGCAGACCATGAAGTCGCCAGAGTACCAGGAAAAGCTGAACCAGGGACCGGTCGTCGCCATGACGGTCTTCCCCAACGGGCAGTTCAGCATGGGCAAGAGTCTCGCGCAGTGGTTCGTCTACTGCGTGGTAGTGGGGCTGGTCGCTGCCTACGTGGCGGGCCGGACCCTGGATCCGGGAGAGGAGTATCTGCAGGTCTTCCGCGTGTCCGGCACCGTGGCCTTCGCCGGGTACGGCTTGGCCCTGGCCCAGGGGTCCATCTGGTTCGGGCGGAAGTGGAGCGTGACGCTCAAATCGGTGTTCGACGCATTGATCTACGGTTTACTGACGGGCGGCGCCTTCGGCTGGCTCTGGCCAACCGCATGACGGTGGGCCTGCAGGCCCACCGGTCGTGCACCACCCTTGGGTCAGGGAGAATGCATGGCGGTCTACACGTGCGAGAAGTGCGGCATGAGCGTGGGGAGCATCACCTGCGGTCACTGCGGGGCTGAGCTCGCTCACGACACACTGACGAAAGCCGACGGCGGCAAAGTCCTGATCTCCCGATGTCCCAACGGGCACGGGAAGATCAAGTCGCCCATGTGCTGCGGCCAGGACATGACCTGCGCCGCCTGACCCACACGATTCCGGGACGGGGGCCACCGGTGCCGATACGGCCGGCCGTGGCCCCCCGGCCCCCCATCCCATGGCTGCCGCCCAACACCCGGTGCCGCCAATCGAAGTCGTCGTTTCGCTCACCGATCTGGTGCAGTACCAGCCCGGCGCGGTCGTGAGCCGGACGATCGTCAAGCGAGCCGCCGGCACCGTGACGGCGTTCGCGTTCGATCAGGGCGAGGGACTCAGCGAGCATACGGCGGCCTACGATGCGCTGGCCATGGGCATCGAAGGCGAGGCCGAGATTACGATTGCGGGCAAACCCCATCGGCTTGGTGCCGGGCACCTGCTGCTGTTGCCGGCCCGTCAACCGCATGCGCTGAAGGCACGCTCACGTTTCAAGATGCTGTTGGTGATGATCCGGGAGTAGCGGCGGGTCGCCGTCCCCTTCCCCGCCTGTCGCCCTCACCACACTTTCGACATTCCATCGTTCCGCTCACCGGCGGAGGTCGTCATGTATCGCCCATTCTTCTCGCTGTTCGCCCTCGCACTGACCCTGGTCGCGACCGCCTCGAGTCAGCAGTCGATCACGGACTACACCCGCAACCTGGAGAAGCGGGACGGGTACTTCCCCCTCTATTGGGACGCCGCGCGCGGCCGGCTGCTACTGGAAATCCCCCGGGCGGGCGAGGACTTCCTGTACCTCCCGTCCCTCGCCACCGGTCTGGGAAGCGAGCCACTGGGCCTCGACCGAGGGCTGATCGGCCAGAGTATGCTGGCGCAGTTCGATCGGGTGGGCCCCCGGGTGCGCCTCGTCATCAAGAACGTGGGTTTCCGCGTCACCAGGACCGACAACTCCGCGCTTGCGCGCTCGGTGGAGGAATCCTTCCCCACGTCCACGATCGCCGCGTTCGAGGTGGTCGCGGAAGAGGCGGGCCGCGTGCTGGTGGACGCCACGGCCCATTTCCTGAGCGACGTCATGGACGTACGGGGCACGCTGCGGCGCGGAAACGCCGGCACGTATCAACTGGACCGCGATCGGAGCAGCATCTACCTGCCCCGCACCAGGGCCTTTCCAGAGAACACCGAGATCGAAGCCAGTCTCACTTTTGCGAGCGACGCTCCGGGCGGCGAAGTGGACCGCCACGCGCCCGACGGCCGCGCCGTGACCATCCGGCAACACCACTCACTGGTGAAACTGCCGCCGCCGGGATTCACCCCCCGGCGGTTCGACCCGCGCGCCGGCGTGAGCGGGGTGTCATTCCTCGACTTCTCGAAGGGGTACGACGAGCCGTACGAATCGGCCTACATCCGGCGTCACCGCCTGGTGAAGCGGAATCCCGCCGCCGCGGTGAGCGATCCGGTGGAACCCATCGTGTACTACATGGACCCGGGAATCCCGGAGCCCTATCGCACGGCATTCAAGCAAGGGCTCGCATGGTACGAACCCGTGTTCCGGGCTGCCGGGTTCAGCAACGCGTTCCGGGTGGAGGACATGCCGCCGGACATGGATCCGCTCGACGCCCGCTTCAACGTGATTCAGTGGATGCACCGGAGCGACATCGGCGCCTCCGTCGGGCCGAGCTTCGTGGACCCCCGCACCGGGGAGATCATCAAAGCCGCCGTCCGCATGGACTCCCACCGATCGCTCACCAACTACGATCTGTTCTCCAGCACGCTGAACGATCCGGCCGGAGCGGAGCTGGAAGAGCTGGCGGACTGGCTCCAATCGCTGGCCCCTCAGGGGTCGGTGGACGAGGTGATTCTGGCTCGCCGGCGCCAGCATGCGGCGCACGAAGTGGGACACACGCTGGGCCTGCCGCACAACTTCGCGGCCAGCAAGTACGGTCGCGGCTCGGTGATGGACTACCCTGCCCCCATCATTCGCCTGGTGAATGGCCGGCTGGACCTGAGCCAGGCGTACCGCGCCGGCCCCGGCCTCTGGGACACACTCGCCATTCGATACGCCTACCAGCCGTTCCCCGACGGTCAGGAGGCGGCCGGTCTCGCGGCGATCGTGGCCGAGATGTTCGCCAAGAACGCGGAGTTCATCACCAACCCGGACCACGCCGCGGCGGGCGCTTACCCCGAAGGATCGGCCTGGGACAACGGGGCCGACGCGGTGGCGGAGCTAGCCCGGGTGATGGACGTTCGGCGATACCTCATGGATCGTTTCGACGACCGCGCGATCAAGCCCGGCGCGCCGATGTATCTCCTGGGCCGGCGATTCATGTTCGTGTATCTGCATCACCGCTGGACCCTGGAAGCCGCGATCAAGGCGATCGGCGGTATGGAGTTCCACTACGCCCGCCGCGGCGATCCCGTTCCCCCCACTCGCATCGTGGATGGCGCCCGGCAACGACGGGCGCTGGACCTGGCGCTGACCGCCCTGTCGCCGGCGGAACTCGCCATCCCGGAGCGCGTCATCCGCCTGCTGGCCCCGAGGCCCTTCGGCTCCGCGGCGGACCGCTGGGCGTTCGGATCCGCCGCCGGGCCGGCGTTCGACCAAGTCGGGGCCGCTCGCTCGCTGGCCACGTACACGGTCCGCACCATCCTGCATCCCGAGCGCGCCGCCCGCCTTGTGGCGTTTGCCGCGCGCGATCCGTCGCTCCCCGCGCTCGAAGACGTGATCGGAGCGCTGGTGGATCGGACTTGGGCGCCCGCGCCCGAGGGGTCCGAGGGCGCGCTCGCGCGCGCGGTGCAGCGGGTTGTGGTTGACGAGTTGATTCGGCTCGCCGCCAACGACCGGGCGTCGGTCGAGTCCCGGGCCGCGGCCGAGTGGGGCCTGCGACGCGTCGCGGCCCGCTTGAGCGAGCGCGGCGCCGCGGGCGCGAGTTCCGGAGAAGCCCATCGCGTGCTCGCCGCCGCCGACATCCAGCGGTTCCTCGACCGCCGGGCGCTGCCCACCAGCCTCACCGAGCCGCTCCCGATTCCGCCCAACATGCCGCTGATCCCCATGGGCGGCGCGGAGAACGGGGAGACCGCCCGACTACGTCAGTGAGCGTACTCAGCGCGAACGGGCCCCGGTTCCTCGCCGCAAGCGGTTGAGCGGGCATGGAGAACCCGGCCATCGC
>CAZVKD010000238.1:0-4828 GCA_964627675.1 uncultured Gemmatimonadaceae bacterium | reverse complement strand
CAGTGTGGTCCGCCGGCAACCGCGGCACGACGGAGCTGTGCGCGGCCCGAGCGCGGAGCGCCGTGGGTTCTGAGAGTCACCCTCGCCGTGCTCCGGAGACCGGGCCGGGCGGCCGATACGGCCGTTCCCCAAGCCGCATCTCCCATTGCTGTGGCCGCATGACACCAGACCTTGCCGCCGCTGCGCCCGGCAAGAATCTCCACTTCGTCATGGGCCCACGCTGCGGTGGCCCAGGAACCTGAGCCATAAGAAACCAACGAGTCCTGCGATCAGCGAAGCCAGAAGGATCGCCATCTTGGAAGCGTTGACGTTCTCGGCATCTCCAGCAAAGGCAAGATTCGCAATAAAAATGGCCATGGTGAAACCGATACCACCGAGAATGCCCGCGCCCACAATGTGCCGCCAGCGCAAATCGGGCGGCAGGCGACATATACCGCTGGCAACAGCCGCCCAGCAGAGCAGCGTCACGCCCAACGGCTTCCCCACCACCAAACCCGCCGTGATACCGATGCTGTTCGAGCTGCTCAGCTCCTGCATCCAGTCCGCACCGAGGACAATCGCGGTATTGGCCAGTGCGAAAATCGGCAGGATCGCGAACGCGACCGGCTTGTGGAGCACGTGTTCCAGCCGGTGCGAGGGCGATGCTTCGTCGTCGGCCTTGGCGGAGAACGGGATGGCAAAGGCGAGCATCACGCCGGCGACTGTAGCGTGAACGCCTGACTTCAGCATGAAAAACCACATCAACGCACCGCCCAGCAGATACGGGGCCAGCGACATCACGCGGAACCGACGGTTCAAACCTCCGAGCAACGCCCAGACGGCGAGAGCCGCCACCAGGTGCCCAACCGACAGTTGCGTAGTGTAGAACACCGCAATGATGACGATGGCGCACAAGTCCTCAATCACCGCGGGCGCCACCACGAACACTTTGAGCGACGGTGGAACCCGGTTGCCGAGCAGGGCCAGCTCGCTCCGGAGATCACCCGAGACTCCGGGTGCTCCATGTTCCGTATCAAGCAAGACGTGCGGTGCTCCAGGGACAAGTGGCCCTACAGGACGCGCGCGGCGTGCTCGTTCCACTATCGCGATGCCGACCGGCCGGTGGAGAGCGAGGCCCAAGACGGCGCCGCGGTGGCTCACCGTCGCGCTGGGCTTCGAACCGGCCGCGCGGCGGTGACGTGGCCGGACGGTCTGGCCGGTGAAGTCCGACTACCGGGTGGAGAGCCGACGATTCATGGCGTCAGGCCCGCCCATACGGTGGCTGGTGTGGGCGCCAGACCTACCTGCCGATCGGCTGCGGGCGCCGGAGGCGACCGAGGCTGCGCTGACCGGACCGTCGTGACCTGCGTCCGCGCCGTCGCCCGCTCACCCATGAGTGGTCCGGACGATCGCATCCCGCAGCGGCCCGCCCGGCGGCCGGTCAAGCCGGCGCGGGATCGGGTGTCGCGGGCCCCTCCGGCGCGGTGGCCGGGCTCGCCGCCCGCGCGAGATGATGCAGGACCCGGTGCAGGTGATGCGCGTTCGCCTCCAGCCACCGCATTCCGTCGAGTCGGCGGAGAGCTGCGTCCGATGCGACACGCCCCGCCGCCGCTTCCTGGATCACCCGCGCCCGGTCGCGGCGTGCCTGCAGGCGCACCCGCTCGGCGGCGCTGCCGGAGTCGGTCGCCGGGTCGGGCATCTGACCGGCGAGCCAGGCGGTGGCGCTCGCGACGATCCGTGCTGCCTCCTCTCGCTGGCCGGCCAGTTCGGGATCGGTCCCGGCCGCCGTGCGCGACGGCGATGGGCGGGCGAGGGCCAGCAGCTGCTCCAGGTGGTCCAGGGCATGGATGGCGGACACGTGGCGGGCGTGGACGTCCGCCGACTCGGGTTCCGACCGCACCGCCGCCAGGAACTGCCGCACGTCGTCCAGCGCCGATTCCAGAGTGGACAGGCGGGCCGCGTTGGGGGGCTCGCGCCGCGGGTCGGCCACCGGTACGACGCCGGCAAGAATTTCCCGCAGCGTCCGGTGGGCGGTCTCGACGGCCACGGCGGCGACCCGGGTGACGCTCCGATCGAGATACCGGGTCAGCTCGGGCCCGCGGTCGGGCACCAGGCGGGTCACCAGCCGGGCGAAGCGTCCGGTGACGGGCAGAAGCATCGCCACGCCGAGCAGGTTGAAGCTGGTCTGGAAGGCTGCCAGCGTCAGCGCTTCATTGGATTCGCCCCAGCGGGCGACCAGCCACGCGGCGATGTGGACGAAGCCCGGCAGCAGCGCGAACGCCACTACGCCCGTGAGCAGGTTGAAGAGCACGTGAGCGAGCGCGGTTCGCCGAGCCGGCACCGAGGCCCCGATGGCCGCGATGCCCGCCGTGACCGTGGTGCCCACGTTCTGCCCGATCACCAGGGCACCTCCCTGGCTGAGGTCGATGGCGCCGGTGCTGAGCGCCGTCAGCGTGGTGGCCACGGCGGCGCTCGAGGACTGCATCACCACGGTCATCGCCGCGCCCAGGACGATGAGCAGGGCCCGGCCCGAGAGCGTGACGCCCGGGAAGCTCGCCGGGGTGAGCCGATGGGCGAGCCGGGCCATCCCGGCCTGGAGGGTATCAATGCCGACGAAGATCAGGCCGAACCCCGCGAGCGCGAGCCCCGCCTGCGCGGCCCGGCCGCGGCCCAAGAGGCGAAGCAGCGCCCCGGCCCCCACCAGGGGTAGCGCCGCCGGCAGCACGCTCATCTTGAGCCCCAAGCCGGCCACTATCCACCCGGTGCTGGTGGTGCCCAGATTGGCACCGAAGATCACGCCGACGGCCTGCGGAAAGGTCAGCAGGCCGGCGCTCACGAAGCCGATGGTGGTGAGCGTGGTGGCGCTCGAGGATTGCACCAGGGCCGTCACACCGGCGCCCGCGAGCAGCGATCGAATCGGACCGCCGGTGAAGCGCACCAACGCGCCGCGCAGGCCATCGCCCGCGGCCGCCTTCAGGCCATCGGTGAGCAGGACCATGCCGATCAGGAAGAGGCCGATGCCCCCAACGATGTTCGTCAGCACCTTGACCGGTCTCCGCGCGGCCCGCACATTTGTCTCTCCCGCTTGACTCTGCCGGTCGCCATGCCCAAAAATCGCGTCATCTACGCCGGACTCCTCGTCGTGGTCGGCTCCGCGCTGGTCTGGCTCGGTGCCGAGTTCACCCGCCGGATCGCGTGGTTGCTCCCGTACACCATGGTGGCCGGGATCGCGCTCCTGGTGATCGGGGTCGGCATGGAGGTGTACCGGAAGCGCCAGTCGCCGTCCAAACCTTCCTGAAGATTCCTCCCACCGGGACTATCTCGCTACGGACGGCGCGAGGGCCCGTGAGCGCCACCACTTGAAGGCCTCCATCGTCAGCACGATGGTCGTCGCCATCGCGAACGCGAACAGCCACTCGCGAAGCGTGACCGGGCCGATCTGGAGGACCCTCTGCATGAACGGGACGTGCATGGCCAGAATGTGAACCAACTGGGCGGCAAGCACGCCCAACACCAGGACCACGTTGCGCCGGAGCGGTATCCGAAAAACCGACACCGTCTCGGATCGGCAATTGAAGGCGTGGAAGTTCTGGAGCACGACGAAGAGCAGGAGTAGCCGGGCCCGCGCCTCCGCCTCTTCGAATCCGGCCTCGAGGAGCACGTACCAGTTGGCGAACACCAGCAGGCCCATCGCGATGCCGGCCGCTGCGGTCTCCTGCACCATGAGGCGATTGAAGATCCCCTCGGCGGGGCTGCGCGGGGGCCGGGTCATCGCGCCCGGCTCGCCGCCCTCGAAGGCCAGAGCCACGTCCTGAATCCCGTTGGTCACCAGGTTGAGCCACAGGATCTGCACCGGCACGAGGGGTAGCGGAAGCCCCACGGCCAGCGCCAGCGTGAATACCAGCACCTCGGCCGCACCGGCCGAGATCAGCAGGTAGGTGACCTTCCGGACGTTGTCGTAGGCGAACCGCCCCTCCTCCACGCCCGCCTCGATTGACGCGAAGTTGTCGTCGGCGACGATGATCTCGGCCGTGTCTTTGGCCACGTCGGTGCCCGAGCCCATGGCCACGCCGATGTTCGCCTTGCGGAGGGCCGGTGCGTCGTTGACGCCGTCCCCGGTGACGGCCACGAAGTGCCCCAGCCGGATCAGGGCGTCCACGATGTGCAGCTTCTGGATCGGGTTCACCCGGGCGAACACCCGCCCGGCTTTCACGGTCTCCAGAAACGCCGGTCGCTCGGCGTCGCCCAGCTCCGCCAACTCCCGTCCGGTAACGACGCGCTCCTCCCTCGAGGCGATGCCCACCTCACGGGCGATTGCGAGCGCGGTCCCGGGGTGGTCTCCCGTCACCATCGCCACGGTGATGCCGGCCTCCCGGCACCGCTTGACGGCCTGAGTCGCCTCCGGGCGCGGTGGGTCGATCAGCCCCACCAGCCCGAGCAGCGTAAGCGGCGGCAGGTCGTCCTCCACCCAGCGCCGCTCGCCGCCGGGACCCTCGACCTCACCCTCCGCGACGGCGATGAGCCGGTGCCCGGTGCCCGAGACGTCCAGGGCCTCGCGCTCGATGGCCTCGGTGTCGATGGCCTCGGCGCCGTGCGGGCCGAACTGCATGGTGCATCGCGGGAGCAAGACCTCGAGCGCTCCCTTGACCGCGACCCGGATGCGGCCGTCTTGCTCATAGAAAGTGGCCGCGTAGCTCCGTTCCGGCTCGAATGGGATTTCACCGACGATGCGCACCGCCCCTCGGACGGCCTCGGGCTCCGCCCGAGCCTTGTAGCCCAAAGCCAGCAGGGCCACGTCCACCGCATCGCCGCTGTGCTGCCACTCGCCGTGCTCGTCTTCGTCGCCGTC
>CAZVKD010000237.1:2418-4832 GCA_964627675.1 uncultured Gemmatimonadaceae bacterium | reverse complement strand
GTGGCTTGGGCGAAGATGTCTCGAAATTCCATGTAACGCGTCATCCGGGATCGCCCTCCGTAAGCTCCTCTAACCTCCGCACCTTCCCCGCCTCGAGCTTGCGCACCACCCGACCCACGGCCGGCACCTCCGCCACTTGCTCCACCGCGGCCACTCCCAACTCCTCGAACCTCCTGGCCGAAACCAGCACCCCCCGTTCCAACGACCCCACCGCGTCGTCGTAGGCTCCCACCGCCTCGTCCAAGTTCTTGCCGACCCGCGCCAGGTGGTCCACCCAGATCCGGATGCGCTCGTACAACTCGCGTCCCAGATCGCTGATCCGCTGCGCGTTCTCCGCCAACCGCTCCTGCCGCCAGCCGTACGCCACCGCTCGCAAGAGGGCGACAAGAGTCGTGGGGCTCGCCGGAATCACGCGCTCCTCGACGCCAAACTTGATCAGTGAGGGGTCGTAATGCAGCGCCGCACTGAAGAACGACTCCCCCGGCAGGAACATCACCACGAACGCGGGTGAGTCTTCGAGCTGGTCCCAGTAGGCTTTGCCCGAAAGGCGCGTCATATGCTCCGCACCTGCCGCGCATGGTCTGGCAGCCCCGCCTCGCGTGTGCCATCGTCCGCCGCCTCCAGCGCCTCGAGATACGCCGCGACGAGCGCCTTGGCATCCACCACGATGGTCTTCCCGCCGGGAAGCCTCACCACGACATCGGGCCGTAGCCGCCCGTCCTCCGTGGTCACGGTCTGCTGCTCCACGAAGTCGCAGTATGGCACCATGCCCGCCAGCTCCACCACGCGCTTGAGCTGGATCTCGCCCCACCGGCCGCGCACCGTCGGCGATCGCAAGGCCTTCACCAGATTCGCGGTCTCGCGCTGGAGTTGCTCCTGCGCGGCCTTCATTAGCCCCAAATGCTCGTGCATTACGGCGTACGCCTGGACCCGCGTGGTCTCGATCTCGCGGAGATACGACTCCACGGATTCCAGTGATCGGGCCACCGGCTCCACCAGCGCCTGAGCTGCCTGCTTTCTGGCCTCGAGCTCGCCCACCGCCTTCTCCTGGAACCGGCCGACGGCCTCCTCCGATAGCTTCTGGACGCCTCGCACAGCCGCATGCCCGCCTCGTCAAACAGCCGGCGTGCGTCCTCCCCCCGCTCCCGTTCGCGGGCCAACGCAGCTTCCAGCCGCCCCGCGCCGCGCGCCCGGCGAGCCACGCAATCAACCGCCCGAGCCCCAGTCCCGCCCCGCCAAGCACCACATCCGGACTCATGCCGTCTCCCCGCTGGCGCTCGCGCCCGGCGGCGCACCGCGCAACAACACGCTCAACGGCACCAGCCGGGCCGTCACACCGAGCTCCTCCATAACCCGAATGACCGCGGGCTCCTCGGTGCAGTAGCGCAGTCCCCGCGCCACCACCAGCGCCAGGGACTCGATCTCGCCCCTGCTCAAGCAATCGCACGGGCAGCGCGGCACGACCGCGGCCACCACGCTCGCCGTGGCGGCCAGGACCGTGACGAACCGCGCACGCCGCAACCCCAGCGGAGCCACCCCCCCCTGCTCGGCAAGGCGCAAGGTCGCCGCACTCACCGCCACCGCCCACGACCCGCCACCGGAGGGGGCCAGCAACCGCCGGAGCGCGCCGTCCAGCAGCACGCTCGCGTCAACCAGAACGAGCGAGCTTGACCTTCCGCGCGCCATACTCGGATCCCAACCGCGCCAGCTCACGCTCCACCTCGGCCACGCTGATCTGCAACGCCTCCGCCAGGCGCGCCCGGGTCAACCTCCCCGCGCGCACCGCCATCGCCGCCAGCCGCCGAAAACGGGCCGGCTGCGGCACCACCTCGCCCCCAGCCCGCACAATGGCGGCCTGTAGCGCGCGATCGGCGTACGCCGCGTTGGCCAGTTCCCAGGGCACCAGCCGCAACCGCGCCAGGCCCACGAACACCGCCTGCACGCTCACCCCGAAATACCGCGCTACCTCGATCAGGTCGAGCCGATCAATGGTGCCGTCCGCCTTCCGCAATGCCTGCAACCGCTCCACGAAATGCGCCGGCGGCAACAGGAGCCGACCCGCGAACTGATCCGCCAACTGCTCGATCTTGGGCTTCCCGCTGGCCGGCCGGCCCAGCTGACCCCCGCACACGCTCAACGCCTCCCGGGCTCGCGCGGCGGCGAACTGGCGCGCCGTGAGAAGATGGAAATACTCGTGCGCCAGCGTGAACACCTGCCGCCCGCCGGTTTGATCCCGATTGACCAAAATGGCGGCGCCGAAGACCGGACTCACCACCGAGCACCCCGAGAGATCCGCCGGCAGCGGCAACGCGATGACCTTGATGCGAAGTCGCTCTTCCAACAGGTCCAGCAACAGCCGCCCCGGCGTGGCGCCCAGGGCGAAGCGGTGACCCTGTGCTCGTTCGTGGACATGC
>CAZVKD010000237.1:0-2408 GCA_964627675.1 uncultured Gemmatimonadaceae bacterium | reverse complement strand
TCTGGGGCAGCGTCACCTTCCAGAAGGTCACGACCGGCGTGGCGCCCAGGTCCAGACGCTCCCGCTCCTCGTCGGCCAACTGCTGGGCCTGGCGAAAGGTGGCCACCTCGCGCGCCACCGCCCGGAGCGCCGGAGGACGCGCGTCGCCGGCCTGTGCCTCCAGCTCTCGATACAGGCGACACGCGGCGAAGAACGTGCCGATCTCGGGCCGCGGAACGCCCGGAGAGGCCGGCAGCGCTCGCATCATCACGTCCCCCGCCTCGGCCGCCGGCTCGACCGCAACCAGTGCCTCCACCGGCCGACCGAACAGCCGCGCCAACTCGAACAGCTCCACCGCCAGCACGTCCCGCTTGCCCGACTCCATCTCGGATACGGCCGAACGGGGCAGCTTCAAGTGCGCGGCGACCTGCCCCTGCGTAAGCCCCGCCGCCTCCCGCAGCTCCCGCAGCCGCCGCGCGATGACCTGACCCGCACCACCGAACCGCTGATGTCGTTGTTTACGACGTCGCATCTCAAGGCATCGCTGTTAACGACAGGCCCCATACTACGGGTTGCCGGCAGACCGCGCAAGAGTCGGGATGAGGCCTGAGCTGCGGCGGCCCCGGAGTCGGGGCGCCGGTGTCAGTAAGCCAGTTCGATTCGGGAAAAAACGGAGTGCGGGACGCGACGCCACGCCGGCACCACCCGCAGCGCCAGGAGCGGCGAGTCGGGACCCGACCACCCAGGCGACCCCCGGCGAGCGCGGGGTCCGCTGTGCCCCCGGCCGCCCCGGGTCGCCCGGGGGCCGCCCCGGGTCAGCCTAGCCCATCAACTGTCGTAATACAAGAAGAACTCGTGCGGATGGGGCCGCTGCCGCAGCGGGCTCACCTCGTTCTCCATCTTGTACTCGATCCAGGTCTGGATCAGATCGTCGGTGAACACGCCGCCCTTGGTGAGAAAAGCGTGATCCTTCTCCAGCGCGGCCAGCGCTTCGTCCAGCGAGCCTGGCGTGTGGCGATACTTCTCCAGCTCCTTGGGCGTCATCTCGTAAATGTCCCGATCGAGCGGCTTGCCCGGATCGGTCTTGTTCTGAATCCCGTCCAGCATCGCCATCAGCATGGCCGAAAACGTGAGATACGGATTGCAGCTGGGATCGGGGCAGCGGAACTCCGCCCGCTTGGCCTTGGGGCTCTCCGAATACATCGGGATGCGCACCGCGGCCGAGCGGTTGCGCGCCGACATCACCAGGTTGATCGGCGCCTCGAAGCCCGGCACCAGCCGCCGGTAGGAGTTGGTCGTGGGCGCCGCGAACGCCAGAATCGCGGGCGCGTGCTTCAGGAGCCCGCCGATGGCGTGCAACGCCAGCTGGCTGAGCCCCGCGTACTCGCCCCCGGCAAAGAGCGGCTTGCCCTTCTTCCACAGCGACATGTGCGTGTGCATGCCGCTGCCGTTGTCCTGGAAGATGGGCTTGGGCATGAAGGTGACCGTCTTGCCGTGCCGCTTGGCCACGTTCTTCACGATGTACTTGTACCACATCATCTGATCGGCCATGTCGAGCAGCGGGGCGAACTTCATGTCAATCTCGCTCTGGCCGGCCGTCCCCACCTCGTGGTGATGCGCCTCGACCGTGATGCCGAGCTTGCGCATCTCGTTCACCATTTCGCCCCGGAGATCGTGATAGGTGTCCGTGGGACTCACCGGGAAGTACCCGCCCTTGAAGCTGGGCTTGTACCCCAGGTTGGGCTCCTCGAACCGCGCGGTGTTCCAGGCGCCCTCGACCGAGTCAATCTCGTAGAAGCCGCGGTGCTGGTTCTGCTCGTAGCGCACCTCGTCGAAAATGAAGAACTCGGGCTCCGGCCCGATGAAGCAGGTGTCGGCGACCTCGGTCTCGGCCAGATAGGCGACCGCCTTGCGCGCCACGTGCCGGGGATCGCGGGTATAGTCCTGCTTGCTCACCGGGTCCTTGATGTCGGCGATGACGCTGACCGTGGGCTCCTTGAAGAACGGGTCAATCTTGGCCGACTCCGCCACCGGAATGGCCAGCATGTCGGACACGTGTATGCTCTGCCAGCCGCGAATGGACGACCCGTCGAACCCCACGCCGTCCTTGAACGTGCCCGCGTCCCAGGTGTCGAGCGGGAAGGAGCAGTGCTGCCAGGTGCCGAGCAGGTCAACGAACTTGAGGTCCACCATCTCGGCGCCGTGCTTCTTGCAGAAGGCGAAGAATTCCTGGGGCGTCATGGTCGGTGCGGTTCCTCTGCGTGGATGTGGAGATGGGCTCGCCTGTGGGTCCACTCGCCGCGGCGGCCGGTTGGACGGCGCGGAATATGGGCGGGGGGCACGCTCGGGTCAAACGGCGGCGCTACGGCTCCACCGCGCGCAGGAAGGCCGCCGCGAGCGCGGGTCCCGCGCCGGCCTCCTCGTGCTTG
>CAZVKD010000236.1:0-4842 GCA_964627675.1 uncultured Gemmatimonadaceae bacterium | reverse complement strand
GGATGCCACGGAGTATTTGTACACCAACCACGCCAACACGTCGCAGCGCGTGGATATCGTCGGCGCGTTCGGTGCGTCCATGACGCTGACTGTAGGCGCGGACGGAACCGCGACCGTCACGTTCAACGACGGTCGTGGGAATACGTCGTCCGATTCGGGCCGGTTGGATGCCACGGACCAGACGATCACGCTGGCGGGCGCGACCTACCAGGCGAGGCTGGACGGCGGCGAGCTGGTGCTGACAAATAACGCCGCGGCCTACGACTTCGACGACAACGGATCCGCCGAGTCGGCGACGGCGAGGATCACGCTCGAGCGGCGATAGCGAGAAGCTTGGGCGGCCTTCCCGGAGTCCGCTGACGCCGTATAACCTGTCCTCCGGCGGTCCGGGTACCGAAGATCGCGCGATGGGGCCGAAGGAACAAAGGCCGGGGCCGGCCCCGAGCTTCGCGGTTGACTCTTGGCTCCGGGACCCACATCTCAGTACCGGATCCGTCGAGGGACGAGCGCGGAAGCGGCATGCAAACAACCCGGTTCGATGCCATCGTGGTGGGGTCCGGCATTTCGGGCGGCTGGGCGGCCAAGGAACTGACCGAAAAGGGCCTGCGGGTGCTCCTGCTCGAGCGCGGTCGCAACGTGGAGCACGTCAAGGACTACCCCAACGCCACCAGAGGGCCGTGGGAGTACCCTCACCGCGGCGGCCGCACCCGGGAAATGGAAACCCAGTATCCGGTGTTGCGGCGCGACTATCCCCTGAACGAGAAGAACCTGGACTGGTGGGCCTCGGATCAGGACTCCCCGTATACCGAGGTACGGCGTTTCGACTGGTACCGGGCGTACGTCGTGGGCGGCCGCTCGTTGCTGTGGGGGCGCCAGAGCTATCGCTTGAGCGATTTCGATTTCGAGGCCAATGCGCGCGAGGGGATCGCCATTGATTGGCCCATTCGCTACGCGGACCTCGAGCCGTGGTACGACTACGTGGAGCGTCACGCCGGCATCGCCGGCTCCCGCGAAGGGCTGCCGCAGCTGCCCGACGGGCAGTTCCTGCCCGCCATGCCGCTCAATTGCGGCGAAGCGTTGATCGCCGACCGATTGGCGCGCCAGTTCGAGGGCCGGCGGCGCATCATTCAGGGCCGCTGCGCCAACCTGAGCCGCCCGCTCCCGGGGCGAGGCGCCTGCCAGTATCGCAACGCGTGCTGGCTGGGTTGTCCCTTCGGCGCCTATTTCAGCACCCAGTCCTCCACGTTGCCGGCCGCCATGGCCACGGGCCGGCTCACGCTCAAGCCGTGGTCCATCGCGACCGAGGTGCTATACGACAGGGACCGGCGCCGGGCCACGGGCGTGCGGGTGCTTGACGTGCGGTCCGGCGAATGGACCGACTACAGTGCGCGCGTGATCTTCCTCTGCGCGTCGGCCCTGAACTCCACGTGGCTGCTGATGCGCTCGGCCACCGACGTCTGGCCCGGCGGCCTGGGGTCGAGCTCGGGCGAGCTGGGCCACAATCTCATGGACCACCACTTCCGGCTCGGCGCCGAAGGCGACATCGAGGGGCTGAACGACAAGTACTACTACGGCCGCCGCCCCACCGGTTTCTACATCCCGCGCTATCGGAACCTGTTCGGCGACCGGCGCGAGTACCTGCGCGGCTTCGGCTACCAGGGGAGCGCGAGCCGGCAGGGGTGGTCCGGGGCCGTGGCCGAGCTGGGCCTGGGCGCGGCGTTCAAGGACGCGGCGGCGGAGCCCGGCGGGTGGCGGATCGGGGCCACGGCCTTCGGGGAGATGCTGCCTAATCATGCCAATCGGGTCTCGTTGGACGAGACCCGCAAGGACAAGTGGGGGCTGCCGGTCCTCAAGATTGATTGCGCCACGGGGGAGAACGAACGGCTCATGCGGCGCGACATGGTGAACGACATGGCCGAGATGCTCGAAGCCTGCGGTGTGAAGAACGTGCGCCAGTTCGACAACGGGTACTGGCCGGGGATGGGGATTCATGAAATGGGGACGGCGCGCATGGGGCGCGATCCCAGGACCTCGGTGCTCAACGCCTACAATCAGGTGTGGGATGCGCCCAACGTGTTCGTGACCGACGGCGCGTGCATGACGTCGGCGGGCTGCCAGAATCCGTCGCTCACCTACATGGCGCTGACGGCGCGCGCGGCGGACCACGCCGTGCGCCAACTCGATCGGCTCGACTTGTAACCGGAGCGACAGGGCGTCCATGACCAGTCATCCGAGCCCCGGCGAGCCCGACCTGGTCACCCGGCGGGAAGCCCTCGAGCGGGTGACCCTGCTGCTCGGCGGGATCTCGCTCGTGGGCGGGGATGCGCTGCTCGCAGGCGGGAGGCGGGGCGCGCAGGCGGGCGGCGCGGCCTTCACCGCGGACCAGATCGCGTTCCTTGACGAGGTGGCCGAGACCATTCTGCCCGAGACCGACACACCAGGCGCCAGAGCGGCGCGGACCGGCGCGTTCATGGCGCTCATGGTCCAGGACAGCTACGAGCCGCGCGATCAGCGGATCTTTCGCGACGGGATGCGCGCCATAGACGACGCCACGCGCGCCGCCTACGGCGTGGGATTCTTGGAGGCGAGTCCTGAACAGCGGCTGGCGGTGCTCCGAGTGATAGATCGGGAGCAAAAGGAGCACAGCGACGCGCGCGCGGCGGCGCGGCGCGCCCGGTCACTCGCGTACCTGCACGAGCTGCCGCCGGGCGCCGCGCCCGCGCCGGCCGACACCGTGACCGCCGATGCCCCGGCGCACTATTTCCGGATGATGAAGGAGTTGGCGCTGCTGGGCTACTTCACGTCCGAGATCGGGTGCACCCGGGCTCAGCGCTACGTCGAGTCTCCGGGCCGCTTCGATCCCTGCGTGCCCTACAGCCCGGGGGAGCGGGCCTGGGCGCCGCACGCCTGAGGGGTTTCCTCGGGGGAAACGCAGCGCCCGCATTGAGCCTGAGCAACAGACCCCCTCAGGCATTCGTGCCCCGTCAATACCGGTCCGCTTCCACGTACGCCTCGATCAGCGCGCGCTCCCCGTCCCGCCCCGGGCGGGCGTTGCCGTGCTCCATTCCCACGATGCCGTCGTATCCTTTGGAATGGAGGTGCCGGAATACGTTGCGATAGTTGATCTCGCCGGTACCCGGTTCCTTCCGGCCGGGGTGATCGCCCACCTGGGTGTATCCGATCTCGTCCCACGCGGCGTCGAGATTGGGGATGAGGTTTCCCTCGGTGATCTGCTGGTGATAGGCGTCGAACAGGATCTTGCAGGACGGACTCGCCACCGCCTTGCAAAGCAGATATGCCTGCGGAATGCGCGTGAGAAACTGTCCCGGATGGTCCCGAAGCGTGTTCAGCGGTTCGAGCACCATCACCAGGCCGTGCGGCTCGAGCATGGCCGCCGCGCGCTTGAGCGCCTCGACCACGTTGGCCGTCTGGTAGCTCAATTCCAGCCGCCGGTCCACGTGGCCCGGCACGACGGTCATCCAGGTGGCGTTCACGCGTTTTGCCACCTCGACCGATGCCCGCATTTCGGCGAGGAAGGCGTCGCGCCTGGCCGGATCGCCGCTGGTGAGGTTGGCCTCGGTCCAGCCGATGGTGTGCGCCACGAACACGCCCATGCGCATGCCGAGCCGTTGCATCGCACTCGCGATCCGCTCCTGCTCGGCCCGACTGCGGTCCTTCATGCCGTTGTCCTCCAGCGCCGTGAATCCCTCAGCGGCCATGAACTCCAGTTGCGCCACGAGGTCTCGACCGGCGTGGTGCTGGAACATCCCGAAATGCGGTGCATAGCGCAGCTTGAAACGGCGGGCTTGGGTGTCAGGATTCTCCGGGGTGCCGAATGCGCCAGAGGGCCGGCCCAGCAGGGCGGTGCCTGCGAGCGCCGCCCCAAGGAAGGTCCGGCGATCGAGGGGTCGCGCTCCGGTTTGGGCAGGGCGCCACCCAGGCGGCCCTTCGGGCGTTCCGCTCGCGCCTAGCGTCGGAGCCACAGGCCGATAATGGGAATCAGCAGGGCCGCCCAGGCGCCGAACAGCCAGCGGGTTTGTTCGGCCAGGCGGCGCTCCAGCGTCACCTCCAGCCGGTCAATCCTGCTGCCGAGTCTGGTCTCGATGCCGTGGATTTCCCTCTGCACGTCGGCCCCGAACTGCGCCAACCGTTGCTCGACCTTGGCCTCCAGACGGCCAATGTCCGCGCGCAGCTCGGCCGCGCGGAGTTCGATCTTGGCGTCCAGTTCGGACGTGCGCTGGTCAAGCTTGGCGTCCAGTTCGGCGGTGCGCTGGTCAATCTTGGTGTCCAGTTCGGCGGTGCGCTGGTCAACCCTGGCGTCCAGCTCCGCCGTGCGTTGTTCGAGCTTCGCGTCGAACCGGGCAAAGTTCAACTCGTTCAGCTCGCGCAGATCCGCGCGATAGGTGGCGTCCACGTCGTTGAACCAGTTCACCAGTTCGGTGGCGATCTCCTCGCCCAGGCGATCGTAGAACAGCTTGGACAGCTTGGCCGTGACGGGCATCGGCAACTCTCGGTGAGTTCGCCGACCACCGTACAACCTACCCTCGGCCAGCTGTGTACCGAAAGGTTGCGGGATAGGGCTGAAAGATTCCTATTCCGGCGACGAGCACCAGTGCCATGCCGCGGGTGCCGGCCCCGGCCAGCGCTCCGCGCTCGAGGCCGAGGTAAGCGGCGCTCACGCCGCGCTGGACGTGGCCCCGGGCCACCTCCGCGTAGGCCGATCGCGCCCCCTCTCCCGGAGGCCTTGGTCCGGGGGCCGGGCTGCGCGCAGGTCGGCTCGGACCCTGCTCGGGGCGAATCCCGACCCCGCACGCACCGGCGGCCGCCCCGTCGGCCGCGCGA
>CAZVKD010000235.1:0-4853 GCA_964627675.1 uncultured Gemmatimonadaceae bacterium | reverse complement strand
GGAGCCCAGCACCTCGCGCACGCTTCCCATCAGGAGCAGGGCGATGGTGAAACCCGCGCCCATGCCCAGCGCGTCGAGCACGGATCGTCCCACCGGATTGCGCGAGGCGAACGCCTCTTGCCGAGCCAGGATGATGCAGTTCACCACGATCAGGGCCACGAACGCGCCGAGTGCCTTGTGGATGGTGGGCACCACCGCCTGGAGCGTCATGTCGGCGATGGTGACGAAGGTGGCGATGATCAGCACGTAGGTGGAGATCCGGACCTCGGTCGGCACCAGCTTTCGCACGCTCGAAACCAGGAAGCTCGACGATACCAGCACGAACAGGGTGGCGAGCCCCATCGCCAGGCTGTTGGCCACGCTGTTGGTGACCGCCAGCGTGGGACACAGGCCGAGCGCTTGGATCAGCACGGGATTCTCGCGCCAGATCCCTCGAATCAAGTCTTGCTGGGGCGTGCGGGGCGTCATTGGATTCGCCGCGCGGCGTATCGTTCGATCCCCGGACGGACGCGCGCCAGCGCCTCATTGATGGCGCGAATCACGGTGCGGGAGGAGATAGTGGCCCCCGTGATCATGTCTATCTCGTGGCGATCGCCCTTGCCCTGACGCGCTTTCACGCCCGCCAGCGGCGTGAGCGCGCCGGTGAACTCCGCCACGAACGCGCTGTCCTTCTCGATCTTGTCGCCCAAACCCGGCGTCTCCTTGTGCTCCAGCACCTTCATGCCGAGGAGGGTGCTCGTGGCGGCGTCGTACCCGAAGATCAGCTGGATGACGTCGGCGAAGCCGGCGCGGGCCGCGGGCACGGCGAAGCCCACGATGGAGCCGTCCGATCCGAATCCCACGTAGAGCCTCTCGAGCTTGGCTGCATCCAGCCCCTGGGGCGGCGTCTCGACCAGCGTGTCGTTCAGCAAGTACAGGGTGTCGTACCGCGCGGGCTCGCGCAGCACGTCGCGCACCGCCTGGTCCAGGGCGGCCGCGCGATGCGCGGTGATGGCCGGCAACGTGGCTCGGAACGCCACGAGGATCAGCGCGCCGGCCAGTGCTCCGGTGCCCGCCAGCGTGACGATGAGCCGTCGCGGCGGGACCGGGGGGGGCGGCGTCCAGGCCGCGGGGGCGGTCACGGTACGGCCCTCCCGGTGCCGAACACGCGCGGCTGGGTCGCCCGATTAATGAATGGGACGAGCGCATTCATGATGAGGATGGCGTACATGACGCCTTCGGCCAGTCCACCCCACAGACGAATCACCACAACCAGGATGCCGATCCCCGCTCCGAAGACCCAGCAGCCCCGGTTGGTCACCGGCGAGGTGACCATGTCCGTCGCCATGAACACGGCGCCGAGCATCAGGCCGCCGGAGAAGAGCATGAATGCGGGGTCGGGGAACTGGGAATTGGGCACGAGCTGGAGCACGGCGGCGAATGCGGCGACCGTGAGGAAGATCGAGATCGGGATGCGCCAGTTGAGGTAGTTGCGTGCCGCGAGATAGGCGCCGCACAGGAGAATCACCAGGCTCGAGGTCTCGCCCAGCGAGCCGCCCGTGGAGCCGATGAAGAGGTCGGCCACCGGCGTTCCCTGGTGCTCGAACTTCATGAGGCCGAGCGGCGTGGCGCCGGTGGTCGCGTCCACCCGCGCACTCGTGAACGGCAGCGCGAACGTGTCGCCCGCCAGGGCCCACCAGTCGTCGCCGCGTACCGGCCAGGTGGTGAGCGCCACCGGAAACGCCGCCTGAAGAAACGCGCGACCGAGCAGGGCCGGGTTGAAGATGTTCCGGCCCAGGCCGCCGAAGATGAGCTTGCCGAAGCCGATGCCGAACGCCCCGCCCGCGAACGCCATCCACATGGGGAGCCCCGGCGGCAGCGTGAGCCCCAGCAGGATCCCCGTGATCATGGCCGAGCCGTCGCGCAGTGTGCCGGGCGTGCCGAACGCTCGCTCAATGAGCAACGCGCCGGCCGTCGCGGCGAGCACCACGAAGAACGCGCTGGGTCCGAAGAAGTAGATGGCCGTGGCCGTCACGGGCACCAGGCTCCCCACGACGTTCCACATGATGGTCGGGGTGGAATCGCCGCTCGCGAGATGGGGTGATGCCGTGATGAGCAGGCCCGGCCGGCTCATGCCGCGGACTTCTTGGTGCGCACCGCCGCCTTGGCCGCCTGGAACAGCTGCGGCAGCGGGATGTGTGACGGGCACACGTACCCGCAGCAGCCGCACAGCATGCAGTCGGCGAGATGCGCGGCCTCCATGTCGTCATACCGTCCCATGAGCGCCAAGCTGCCGAGCAATTGCGGATTGAGGAAGACCGGGCAGGCATCGAGGCAGTGCCCGCACCGAATACAGGGATACGCGGCTTCCGGTTTGACCTCCGCCTCGGTGAGCACCACCACGCCCGTCGTTCCCTTGGTGAGCGGAACATCGAGGCTGGACTGCGCCGCCCCCATCATGGGACCGCCGAAGACGATCTCGCGCGCCTGTGGCGTGAGGCCGCCGCAGGCTTCCAGCACGTCACGCAACTTGACGCCGACGGGCACGATGAAGTTGCCCGGGCGCCGCACCCCCCGGCCGGTCACGGTAACGATGCGCTCCACCAGCGGCAGACCGGTCTCGAACACCTCGGCGATGCAGGCGAGCGAGGCCACGTTCTGGACCACCACGCCCACGTGCAACGGCAGCTTGCCCGACGGCACCTCGCGTCCGGTGACCGCCTTGATCAACATCTTCTCGGCGCCCTGCGGGTAGCGCACGCGGAGCGGCAGCACGGAGACGTCCAGGTCCGGCGGCAGGGAGGCGCGCAGCGCGCGGATCGCGTCGGGCTTGTTCCGTTCCACGCCGATCACGGCCCGGCTCACGCCCAGCGTGTGCATCATGATGCGGATCCCGAGATGCACGCGGTCGGGGTATTCGGCCATGGTGCGGTGATCGGTGGTGAGATACGGCTCGCACTCGCAGCCGTTGACCAGCAGGAGTTCGATCTTCGTGTCCTTGGGCGGCACGAGCTTTACGTGGGTGGGAAACGCGGCGCCCCCCAAGCCCACGACGCCGGCGTCCTGCACCGCCTTCACGATCTCGGACGCCGTGAGGTGCTGCCACTCGGGGACGAGGCGAGGCCGCTGCGCGTGCGGCGAGAAGCGATCCACGGCGATGCGGATCGCCGGCTGCCACGTCCCGTCCGGATGCGGCCAGAGGTCCACGTCCGTCACCGTCCCCGCGGCCGAGGCGTGCACCGGCGAGGAGACAAAACCATCCGCCTCGGCCAGCTTGTCGCCCCGCTCCACGCGGTCCCCCACGCGCGCGATGAGTCGGGCCGGCGCCCCGGTGTGCTGCTTGAGCGGCAGCACGATCTCGTCGGGGTAGGGAAGCCGGCGGATTGGCACGCGAGCCGTCAGGTCCTTCAGGTCCGGCGGATGGACGCCGTGACGGAAGCCGGAAGACCAGCGCGCGCGGAAGCTCACGTGAACCGCTCGGCCCGCTTGAGCCACTTCTGAAGATCCTTCTCCTTGGGGTTGAGCGGCGTTCCCGGGTGAATGATGCTCACGGGACACTTCTCGGCCGCCGTTACCAGCTCGCGGAACGTCCCGGCGCGCGGGTCTTTGATGTACGCCTGTTTCTTCTCGTTGTAGGCGAACATGCGGTTGTTGATCCGGGTGCACTCGTCGCAGGTGGTGCAGCGGGCGGACTCGATGTACGGGCCCAGCCCTTCCTCTTCTTCTCCTTCTTCCGCTGCGACTGGTGCGGCCGGGGCGGCAGCAGGGGAGGCCGCGACGCCGGCGGCAGCGGCCGCTGCGGCGGTGGCAACGGTTCGGATCGGAGCCGCCGGCGCGGCCGCCCTCGCATCCACCGGCGGCATCGGTCCAACGGGTCCGACATCCATCGCCGCCACCTTCGCCACCAACTCCCGCACCGTCTGCCCGTCCGCCGCTTTGATCAGCCCCTCGGCGAGCTTCCGCGCGATGACCTGCGGGTAGCGGGCTCGGAGCTCCGCCAGTCGCGATTCATATTCCGCGCGCAGCGCTTCGAGCTTGGCGTCGAACTCGGCGGACACCTCGGAGGCGATGGCATCCCGTACCGCGGGCGCCACCACGATGCCCGCCATTTCCTGTAGCTGCGACCAGAACCGCAGCCGATCCTCGGCCAGACCCACCATCTCCTGCGAGACTTGAAGCCGTTCCAGCCGGCGATGGTCGTCCAGCACGTAGAGGAACGGCGTCTTCTCCCCGCGGTCGTCCGGAGAGAGGCGGAGGTACTCGTGGAACGGAATCAACTGATCCTCGGCCGCGTCGGCCGGGAGGCGCGAGAAGTGTTTTTTGAATCGCGCCTCGGTGGCCGCCCAGTCCGCAATGGTGACGGGGAGTTCCAGAGTCTTCTCGGCCCCGTCCTCGAGGTATTTCAGTTCGTACGTCGGCCACGGGTCCCGGGGCGCGGGATTGCCATCCAGGTCGAGGCACTCGGCCACGGTGGATCCGGCGTCGGGATCGTACGTCAGGAGCGGGAACGCCCGCGCCTCGAGCGCGAGCCGCGCCGCCCGCACGGCGGCGTCGTCGCCCAAACCGTGCTCGGGCGGGCAGGGGCAGTGGAGGATCATCACGGCGGGCCGGCGCGACTGGAGGGCGCGCAACACCCCACCGATCAGATGCGACGCGTTCGCCTGCGAGGACTGGAGCACGAAGGTGTTGCGATGCGCCAGCGAGAGCAAGTCGATCCGCGGCAGATCCAGGAGGGAGACTCGGGGTGCGTCGTGTGGTGGGTCGCACGCTCGGCCTCGGCGTGAGCCGGGTGGGCCTCGATGGAAGCGAGAAGGGCCGGAAGGCTGCCGTCGCTGCCCCAGCGCAGCGAGCCCACGGTGTGGCTGCTCGAACCG
>CAZVKD010000234.1:0-4888 GCA_964627675.1 uncultured Gemmatimonadaceae bacterium | reverse complement strand
CCGGCGCCCGCCCGGGGTGCGAGGCGGTCTCGAAGATTGGGCCCAGGACCGCGTAATCGGCACCCTCGTCCATGGCGGCGCGCGCGGCGAGGGCCGTGTGAACCGAAACGCCGATCAGCGGAGCAGGTCCCAGCAGCCGGCGCGCCGCTGCGAGGGGGATCCCTTGCTCGGGCAACTGCACGCCCGCCGCGCGGCACAGGCGTGCCACGTCCACCCGATCGTTCACCAGAACGGCGCTTTCGCGCGCCACGCTCATCAGCACCCGGGTGAGCGCGGGGGCCCGTGCATGAAAGGCTACTTCGCGCGACACGGCGAGCGCGGCAGCCCTCCGGCCGAGGTCCGGCAGAGCGGCTACGGCGGCGTCGGTGACCGCGTGTACGCGGGGAACCCGCTTGGCGGGCTCGGCGGTGCGCCTACTCGAATCGGTCGCCAGCACGCACCCCGCGTCCCCGAGTCCAGTCGCTCGCGGCCATCCGGGTCCGCCCGGCCGGCTGCACGTCCAGAAACTGTAGCGCGCCGCCTCGGGCGGCGACGACCAATGCCGGCTCCGTGGCGAGAATCGCCCCGGGTTTGACGCCCTCGGGCGCCGCGGCCGCCGGCAGTGGCCCGAAGAGCTTGAGCTCCTTGCCGTCGAGCAGGGTCCACGCGCCCGGCTTTGGGTCGAGCGCGCGTGCCAATCGCGCGATCTGCTCCGGCGGGCGGGTCCAGTCAATACGGGCGGCCTCACGCGTGATCTTGGGAGCGTACGTGGCGCCCGCGGGATCCTGGGGTTCGGGCTGCGCGGTCCCGCTGGCGATGAGGCTGAGGGCTTCCACCAGCGCGAGGGCGCCAAGCTCGGCAAGCCGGGCGGTCAATTCGCCACCCGTCTCGTCGGCGGCGATGGCGGTGGGCACCCGCAACAATACGGGGCCCGTGTCGAGCCCCTCGTCCATCTGCATGATGGAGACGCCCGTCTCGGTCTCGCCGGCGAGAATGGCCCGGGTGATGGGCGCCGCCCCGCGGAACTTGGGAAGCAATGAGGCGTGGACGTTCACCATGCCATGCGTGGGAAGGGACAAGAGGTCGGGCTTCAGCAGGTGACCGTAGGCCACCACCACGCCCAGGTCCGGACGGAGGGCACGCAGCTCGTCGAGAAAGGCGGGCTCGTTGGGTTGCTCGGGTTGGAGGACCGGGATGTCGTACTCCAGCGCGGCGACTTTCACCGGGGGGGGAAACACGGCGGATCGGGATCGCCCGCGCGGACGATCGGGCTGCGTGACGACGGCTGCGACCTCGAATCCCTCGCCTTCCAGCGCGCGCAGTGATGGAACGGCAAAGTCGGGGGTGCCGAAGAAGACGATCCGCACCTACGCCTCGCTCGCCGCAGGCACCTCCTTGAGGTGTCCGACCTTACCCCGGCGCAGCTTCTCCCACTTGCGCAGCAGCAACCGTCGCTTGAGCGGGCTCAGGTGATCGAGAAACAGAATACCGTCCAGATGATCAATCTCGTGCTGCACCGCCCGCGCCGCGAGGTCCACCGCTTCGTGCCGTTCCCGCGTCCCCCCGGCGGATGTCGTCTCCACCACCACGCGAGCGGCCCGCTTCACGTCGGCGAAGATGTCGGGGATGGAGAGGCATCCCTCCTCCGCGACGACCGAGCCGCTGGCCTCAACGATCACCGGATTGATGAGCGTGATCGGCCGGCCGTCGCCTGCGTCCACCACCGCGACTCGGCGCAACTCGCCGATCTGGTTCGCGGCAAGCCCGATGCCCTTGTCCGCCCGCATGGTGTCGAAGAGGTCCTGGACCAGATCGAGCACGTCCTGGTCCACCCGCTCCACCGGCCGGGCCGGCTGGCGCAGCAGGGGCGAGCCCAACAGGTGAATCGGGCGGGCGCTCACGCCCCCTCGCTCCCAGCCTCGGCTTTCTTGGAGGCCGTGATCTCGGCGATGCGATCGCGCTGCACGATGAGCCGTGACTCCCCGCTCTTGACCGTCACGCGGTCATCTTTGAGGTGGATCACCTCGCCCACAATGCCGCCCGCCGTGATCACTTCGTCCCCCCGTTTCAGCTGGGCGAGGCGTTCTTTGTGCTTCCGCTCCTGCTGGACCTTGGGCCGGATGATCAGGAAGTATAAGATGGCCATGATGGCCACCATCTGGAACAGGAAAACGATCAATCCCGGTCCGGCACCGCCCTCGGCGGGCGCGAAGAGGGAAAGCAGCAGCGACGGTCTCACGTGGTCCCTCGTGCGTTGTACCTGGCAAGCCACTCGCGGTGCCATCCCGCGAACGTGCCGCCCCGGATGTGCCACCTGGCCTGCTCGGTGAGCCGGATCAAGAAGCGAACGTTGTGAAGCGACAGCAACCGGAGCCCGAGGAGTTCTTCGGCGTGAAACAGATGCCGCAGGTACCCCCGGCTGAACGTCCGGCAGGTTTCGCAATCACACGTGTCGTCCAGCGGCCGGGCGTCCCGGCGCAGCGCGGCGTTGCGGACGTTCAACGGTCCGTCCGGCGTGTAGGCCGACCCATTCCGCCCGTTGCGCGTCGGCGCCGCGCAGTCGAACAGGTCGCAGCCTCGCGCAATCGCTGCCAGCAAGTCTTCAGGGAACCCGACGCCCATAAGATAACGCGGCACGTTCGCCGGCAGCGACGGTTCGAGCGTCTCCAACAGGTCGTGCATCACGGGCCGCGGCTCGCCCACGGCGAAGCCGCCGATGGCCATCCCGGTCCACTCGCCCAAGCTCGCGATGTCTCGCGCCGCCTGACGTCGCAAGTCGGTGAATGTGGCCCCCTGGACGATGGGCCACAGTCGCTGGCGCTCCGGCGCCTCGGCCGACAGCTCGGCGTGCCGCCGCCGCGCCCGCTCGAGCCAGCGCGTGGTGCGCGCCAGCGCGTCCGCGGCGGCAGAGCGGGACGCCGTGCCGGGGACCACGTGATCGAGCGCCATGGCGATGTCCGGACCGAGCCGCCACTGAATCTCCACGGCGCGCTCGGGACTGAGGCGGCGCGTCGCCCCGTCCACGTGAGACTGGAACTCGACCCCATCCTCGTCCACGCGGCGGAAGGCCTCGAGCGAGAAGACCTGGAATCCGCCGGAGTCCGTGAGGAGTGGCCCCGGCCAGGCCATGAATCCATGCAGGCCGCCGAGGTCCCCCACCACGTCCTCGCCGGGCCGGACATGCAAGTGGTAGGTGTTGGCCAGCACCATCTCCGCGCCAATGGCCTTGAGGTCGAGGGGGGAGAGGGCGCGCACCGTTCCCTGGGTGCCGACCGGCATGAAGCACGGCGTGGGCACCGTTCCGTGCGGGAGGGTGAGCCTGCCGCTGCGGGCCGCGCCGTCCCGCGCGTCCAGCGCGAAGGTGAACGTCACAGCACCACCATGGCGTCGCCGTAACTGTACAGCCGGTACCCTCTGGCGATGGCTTCCCGATACCCGGCCATGGTGTGATCGTACCCCCCGAACGCCGCCACCAGCATCAGGAGGGTTGAGCGCGGGAGGTGGAAGTTGGTCAGCAGCGCGTCCACGATCTTGAATTGGTACGGCGGAGATATGAAAAGGGCGGTCCAGCCGCTGCCGCTTGGCACACGCCACCCCGCGGCAGGCGCGGTGGACGCGACCGCCGTCTCCAGGGTCCTGACTGCCGTCGTCCCGACGGCCCACACGCGCCGGCCGGCGGCCTTCGCCTCATTGACCGCCGCGGCCGTCGCCTCGGGGATCTCGTACCACTCGGCGTGCATCAGGTGGTCCCCGGGATTCTCGACGTCCACCGGCTTGAACGTCCCGGGACCCACGTGCAGCACAATCTCGACGATCCGTGCTCCCCGCCGCTCGATCTCCTCGATGATCTCCCGCGTGAAATGGAGCCCCGCCGTCGGCGCGGCGACGCTGCCGTCGGCCCGGGCGAAAATCGTCTGATACCGGTCGCGGTCTTCGGCCTCGGGCGGCCGCGTGATGTAAGGGGGCAACGGGACCGCTCCGTGCCGTTCCATCAGGGCCCGGACGTCCAGCCCGGCGGAGAACCTGACCCGCCGCAGGCCACCGCCCAGGACTTCGACCACCGCTGCCGTTCCGTCGTCGCCGAAACGCACTCGACGGCCGGCCTTCAACTTCCCCCCTGGGTGCACCATTGCCAGCCACGTGCCGTCAGGTTCGGCATGCACCAGCAGGATCTCCGCCTCGCGGCCGTTCTCGCGGGTCGCCTTCAAGCGGGCCGGCATGACGCGGCTCGCGTTCACCACCAGCACGTCGCCGGGCGCCGTGAGCGACGCCAGGTCGCGGAACCTGCGGTGCTCGATCCGCCCCGACGCTCGATGGAGCACGAGCAGCCGGCTGGCGCTCCGGTCCGCCAGCGGGCGTTGCGCGATGAGGTGCTGGGGAACGGGGTAGTCGAAGTCCGAGGTGCGGTAGGCCGCCGAGCGGCGATCGGTCGCTGGCGGTGACGCTGGCGACGAGCTGTGGGGCTTCACGTCCGAATGATACGCTCGGCGGAAAATGATGGTGAGCAATCCCGCCGTACCATGGTTCGGCGGGGGCGGCCCTCGAGCCGCGCTCGCGGCTAGAGCAGCGACGCCTGCGGGCCCATGGGCCGCGCGTACCCGAAGTGTTTGTACGCCGCCGGCGTGGCCTGCCGGCCCCGCGGCGTCCGATCGAGGAAGCCCTGCTGCATGAGGTACGGCTCGTAGACCTCCTCCAGCGTGCCGGGATCCTCGCCCACGGCGGCGGCGATGGTCGTCAGCCCCACGGGACCTCCGTCGAACTTCTCGATGATCATCCGAAGAATCCGGGCGTCCATGTCATCCAGCCCGTACTCGTCCACGTTGAGGCGAGCCAGGGCATCCCCGGCGACCTGAGCGGTGACGACGCCACCGGCTTTCACCTGGGCATAGTCCCGCACCCGCCGGAGCAG
>CAZVKD010000233.1:3717-4936 GCA_964627675.1 uncultured Gemmatimonadaceae bacterium | reverse complement strand
GATGGCCAGCGCGGTGGCGCCGTACACGTCGCGGAATCGCGCCTGCTTGAGCGTCTTGCCGATCAGCGCCGAGTTGGGCGCGATCACCGCCTCGACCAGAACCACGTCGTCACCGCCCACCTCCTCGTCCTGCCATTTGCGGCTGGCCTTCAGGAGGATCCCCTGCCGTTCCTGCAGCTCTTTGATCTTCTCGACATTCGCGACCACGCGGAGCACATCGCCGGCGCGCAGCACCGTGCGCGACGGCGGCAGGCGCAGGCGGCGGTCGTCGCGGAGCACCTCGAGGATCTCGACGCCGACCTCGGTCACCAGCGGGCACGTGTCGAGCGTCTTGCCCACCGACCTGGCATTGGGCTGGAGGATGATCTCCGTGAGGTAATCCCCCATCCCGTACTCCTCCACGATGTCCTCCGCGCGGTGGTCGGGAATGAGCCGGATGCCCACGAGGAGCATGTAGGCCGTCCCCACGGCGAAGAAGATCAGGCCGAGCGGGGCGAACTCGAACATCCCGAACGGCTCCTGCCCGTGGCGCACGGCGATGGTGTTCACCAGCAGGTTGGTGGAGGTGCCGATCAGCGTGCAGACGCCCCCGAACATGGCCGCGAACGACAACGGCATGAGCAGCTTCGACACGCTGCGGTTCGTCTCGCGCGCCACGCCGACCATGATGGGGATGAAGATTGCCACCACCGGCGTATTGTTCATGAACGCCGAGAGGAACCCGATCAGAATCATGGTCGCGATGAGCGCGACCACGACGCGGAACCGGAAGAGGCGCACCACCCAGCCGCCGAGGAGGTTCACCACCCCGGTCTTGAAGAGCCCGGCACTGAGCACGAACATGGCCCCGACGGTGACGGTGGCGCTGTTGGCGAAGCCGACCAGCCCCTCGTCCGCCGTGATGATGCCCGTGACCAGGAGAGCGGCCATCAGCATGAGGGCCACCAGGTCCACCGGGTAGCGCTCGGTCGCGAAGAGCAGGATGGCCGCGACCACGAGACCGAGCACGACGAGCATGTCGGGGTTCATGGGCAGCGGCTCCGGGCAAGCATGGTCTGGAGTGTGCACCCCGGGGGGAGGAGCGGCAACCGGGGCACGCGACCGGCCGCCCGCCGGCTAGACTCCGCACGTGCCCACCCCCCGCCATCTCTCTGCTCTTCCCCGTCCGCAACGCCGCCGCCACGCTGGAGGAGGCGCTCCGGCCGCTTGCGGCGCAGAC
>CAZVKD010000233.1:0-3707 GCA_964627675.1 uncultured Gemmatimonadaceae bacterium | reverse complement strand
CTGGCAGTGCGGAGTCCCCTGGTCGGCAGAGGGCGCAACAGCAATCAGCCACTGGTCTCAGTCGTCCTGCGCACCAAGGACCGGCCCTTCCTCCTGAGAACCGCGCTCACCAGCCTCAGCAACCAGACCTTCAGGGACTTCGAGATCATCGCGGTGGACGACGGACCCTCGGACGCATCGGCGGACCTCTTGGATCCATGGGCGGGCAATGGGCTCGCCCGAAGGGCGAGGTGGTGCGGCCGTTGAAAAGAGAGCTGCCGCATTTCGGCGGGGGTGGACGCCGAGGCAGTGCCGCCCACGCTGGCCCAAGCCCGCCGCCAACGGGCGGAGCTGCTGTGCCGGGTCTTCGAGGTCGACCCGCTTCGCTGTCCCTTGTGCGGAGACCCGATGCGGATCGTCGGCTTCATCACCCAGCCCCGCGTCCGGATCCTCGACCACTTGCGCCACCGCGGCGCCGGGTGCCTGCCGCTCCGCCACCTCGGCGTACACCGTTGCGCCCCTGCCTCCGGATCGTGGGTTCGGCTCTAGAGGCCCGGTATGTGCCGATCCTGAAGCCCGACGAAGATCTCCGCACGCGCGCGCCGGCCGGCCACATGCAGAGGCTCTCTGCCGTGCCACAGACCTCGGGACGGGCGCTCACGTCGGCATGTCTAACACTTCGCGCACTCGTCTGGTCAGCGTCGCCGGATCGAAGGGCTTGCTGAGGAAGAACGCGCCCTCCACAAGCTGGCCTTCGTGGACGATGGCGTTCTCGGGGTACCCCGACATATACAGGACCCTGATCTCCGGGTGAAGTTGGGAGACCCGGTGAGCCAGCTCCGGCCCGCGCATCGTGGGCATCACCACGTCGGTGAGAAGCAAGCCAATCTGTCCATGGAAACGTTCGGCGGCGAGCAACGCCTCCCCAGCGGTCCCGGCAGGCAGCACGGTGTAGCCCGCCGCATTGAGCGCCCGCCGGCTCACCTCCCGAAGGCTCTCGTCGTCATCCACCAGCAGGATGGTTTCGCTGCCCTGAGCGGGGGCGGCGGGGCGGGGCGGCTGGACGCTTGTCACCGGATCAGTGGTGCGCGGCAAATAGATCTTGAACGTGGTCCCCACGCCGGGTTCGCTGTAGACCCAGACGTGCCCGCCGCGCTGCTTGACGATCCCGTACACCGTCGAGAGCCCCAGTCCCGTGCCCCGGCCCGCCGGCTTGGTGGTGAAAAACGGCTCGAAGACCCGCTGGCGGGTGGCCGCGTCCATGCCCACGCCCGTGTCGGAGACTGCCAGCATCACGTAGACACCAGGACTGACGTCGAAATGACGTCCAACGTAGGCGTCGTCAAGCTCCACGTTTGCCGTTTCAATGGTCAGGACGCCGCCGTTTGGCATGGCATCACGGCCATTGACGAGCAGGTTCATGAGCACCTGCTGCATCTGTGCGGGGTCCACCCGAACGTTCCCCAAGGCAGGGCCTGGTACAATCACCAGCCTGATGTCCTCGCCAAGCAACCGGCGCAGCATCGGCTCGAGGGCCGTCAGCGTGTCGTTGAGCTGGACGACCTGCGGCTGGAACACTTGGCGGCGGCTGAAGGCCAGCAGTTGGCGGGTGAGGGCCGCTCCCCGCTCAGCCGCTTGCCGGATCTCCCTCAGGTCCGCGACCAGAGGATCGCCCTGCTGGAATCCCGCCGCCGCCAGATCCGCCGTGCTGACGATGACCGTGAGCAGGTTGTTGAAATCGTGCGCCACCCCACCCGCCAGTCGGCCGATGCTTTCCATCTTCTGGGCCTGCAGGAACTGCTCCTCGAGCGCCCGGCGCTCGGTGATATCCAGCCAAGCGCCAACGACCTGCTGCGGGCGACCGGCGGCGTCGCGCACTGCACGAGATTCCTCCCTGACCCACACGACGGAGCCGTCCTTGCGCAAGAAGCGGTACTCGTGGGCCAGATGCCCCGTCCTGAGGAGGGTGGCCCTCCGGGAGACACACGCGTCTCGGTCCTCCGGATGCAAATGGTTCGCCCACCAGTCGGCGGCGAGCGCCTCCGGTACCGTGTAGCCGAGTATCGCGGTCACGTTGGTACTCACCCAGGCCGGTAGGAAGGAGTCGGCGTGGACGTTCAGCGTATACAGCACGGCGGGGCTGGCAAACGAGATGTTCTCGAGGAGGCGGGCCGTCTCGTGGAGGCTGCGCTCGATGCGGAGTTGCTCGGTCACGTCCCGCGCCATAGCAGCCGCGCCGGTCACTCGGCCGGCCGCGTCGCGGATCGGCGATATGGTGAGCGAAACCTCGACCCGCGAGCCATCCTTCCGAATGTGCTCGGTGACAAAGGGCGGCACGCGCTCCCCTCGGGCAAGCCGCTCATGAATCGTTGTCAGCTCCGCCCGCCGGTCGGGAGGGACGATCAGGGAAATGGATTTGCCAACGGCCTCGCCGGCGGCATAGCCATAGAGCCGCTCCGCTCCCTGGTTCCACGAGCGAATCGTGCCGTCGAGCGCGTTGCTGAGGATGGCGTCGTCGGAGCCGCCTACGATCGCCGCCAGCTCCGCCTGAAGCTCCGTGGCGCGATGCCGCTCGGTCACGTCGTCCAGCGCGAGGAGGATTTTCTCCGTCCGCTGCCCTTCGCGATACAGGCGACGGGCATTGAGGAGCAGGACCCGGCGTCCGACCGGAGGGACGTCGATCGAGAGCGTGAAGTCGTCGAAGGACGTGTTCTGAGGCAGCACGGCCTCGAGCAACGTGCGCAGTGCCGGGGAGTTGAACACCCCGCCGCACACCTCGTATACCCGCTGGCCGATGGTGGCGTCCGGGGTGCCGCGGAAGGCCCGGTAAAACGCGCCGTTGGCCAGCTCGACCCGGAGCGCCGCATCGAGCACGAGCAGCGGCTGCCGCAGCGTGGCCAGAACCGCCTCGGCGAACCTCTGCGGGTCATCGAGGTGATGCTCGGCCCCTGCGCCCGTTGATGGCGGGGGGTCGCGCGGCCTGCGCGGCGACCGGTCCCGATTCGTCATGCTCGCATTCTCCTTCCAGTCGTCAACGGGATGGTAGGGCGCCCGATGACGTGGCGGGCAGCCGCGGAAGACCCGGCCGCGGCCACAATTCTTCCTCGTCGGCCGCGTCGGCGCCAGCCCGCACGGGCGCTCAGCCGGCGAGCGCTGGGCGGCCCAATTCGGGTTTAGGCGGCGCATCCCATGCGTGGGGGTACCTCGTGGTCGGTGGAGGGCCAGGCGGCAGATTCGAGTGCCGGAGGACGCGCGTATGGGGCCGTGTGCCGTCTGGCCGGGGTGGGGGAGATCGGTGGGATCGAGCGATCGGCGCGAGTGTCCGCCGACCTCCTGGACCGTTCATTCACCCAACGGTACTTTGCGGCGGCCGACTGAAATCCGGTTCTTCTCCTGAAATCTGTGGGCGATCTGACTCCTCGACCCCTGATTCCCGGGGATGCCGGCGTTCATCTGGAACGGTGGCCCGGAGAAGGATCACGTTGCAGCGAAGCGGACCTGGTAGCGCAGGAGCACGGCGGCGCGGGGCCGGGAGCGGGCATCAACATGCTGCCCCCAAGACGGACCACCGCATGAAGGACCGCACGCGTCCTCGGGTGACGTAACGAGCCGCGACCCGGAGATCGGAGAACCCCTCCCGATGCCACGTCGTGTCCTGCACCCTCTCCTCCTAGCGCTCGCGCTCGGCCTGACCGCGACGTCGGGCTGGGCGCAGCGGATCACCCGCG
>CAZVKD010000232.1:0-5103 GCA_964627675.1 uncultured Gemmatimonadaceae bacterium | reverse complement strand
CGTAGCGCGGCCGCATCGTATAGTGCAGCCGCGGCGGCAGGAGCGTCGCCGCGCCGCGCCAGTCGCGCAGGTGCTCCGGGTGGATCCCATCGAGCACCGGATGGCCCGGCACGCGCGGGAAGACCCACCGCAGCCCGTACTCTGCCACCCGGAACCCGAACCGCTGCTCCAGGTCGGCACACACCTGCGCCTTGATCTCTCCCGGCAGGTCCCACAGCGCGGCCTTGAAGGGACCGATCGCCTTCTTGCGAGACTTGTAGAGGAACTGCTCCTCCGTATCGGAGGCCTTCCGCTCGTTGGCGCAGTGCTCGATCACCCATGCCCGCAATTCGGCCTTGAGATCCGCCGGCAACGCGGGATGATCGAACACGATGTTCTGGAAATTCGTTGCCAGGTGGATCTCGCACGCCCCGAATTTCGGAAAATTGCCGAACGCGTCCTCCGGCAGCGTGGACGCCCCATGCTGCACCGCTCCCGCCAGGCGGTACCTGTTGGTGGCCTCTTCCGAGAGCGCGCGGAGCGCATTCAGGTCCAGCTTCACCTGCGCGATGGACCCGTCGGGGAGCACGACGCCCCCATGAGACGTCCCGGTTTGCACCGAGATCTTGCTGAGTCCGGCATGATTCCCCAGGCCGGCCAGGACGCGGGTATAACCGTCCATGAACGCCCGCAGCTCCTCCACCGTGGAGTTCTTGCCGCCCACCTCGCCGATCTCTCCGCCCACCGAGATCGTGACGCCCGCTGGCTCGCGTTGGCGCACATACGCCGTCAGCTCGGCCGCCCGCGTGTAATTATCTCGTTGCTGCTGATCGAGCGTGGGAAACGAGAGATCCACCAGCGTGGAGGTGTCAATGTCGATGTTGAAAAACCCGGCCGCCACGGCCTCGTCAATCAGCGCGCGGATCGCCTGGAGTTCGGCCTCGGGAGCGCTCTTGTACTTCGCCGCGTTGACCTGGAAGTGGTCGCCCTGTACGAACACGGGGCCGTCGAATGCCTCGCGCATCGCCGCCGCGAGCACCACCGCGGTGTATTCCGCCGGCCGTTGATCCGTGTAGGCCATCTCCGAGCGGGCGATTTCGCACAGGAACGCCCCGGCGTGACGCCGTTTGAGCGCCCGGAACACGGCGCGGGCCGAGTCGTAGGCGATCACGCGGAGGTTCATGGCCGGCACCGTAAACCCGCCGCACTCCCCCCGGCCGCGCGCTTCGTACAGCCCCTGAATGGACGCCGGCCGGCACCCGGCGATCTGCGCGAGTTCCCACACCAGCCACCGGGCGGCTTCCCGCGACTCGACCGTGGCGCCGAACACCGCCTGTCGGACAAGCCGGTCCATTGCCTCTCCGGCGAGCGCCTGCCGGTGCTGCAGGCGCACGGCACCGCCGTCGTAACTCACCGCACCGCCAAACAGCCCAACCGCCTGCTGGATCGCCCGATCCATCACCGGGGCCGTGGTGGTCATGTCATTCCCTCTCGACCGCGTGGCAGCCTCAATGTACCCGGCCCCAAAACCGGCGTCAAAACGAGACCGTGAGTCCGTCGTACCCCGGCTCCACGCCGGCCGGGAGCCGGGCCGCGAGATCGGCGTGCGCGTACTTGTGCGTGAGGTGCGTGAGCAAGGTCCGCTCCGCTCCAACGGCGCGCGCCACGGCTACGGCCTCGGGGATCGAGAGGTGCGTCGGGTGGGGTCGGTCGAACAGGGCATTCACCACCAAGACGCGGACGCCGCGCAGGCGCTCCACGGCGGCCTCGGGAACCGTTTTGACATCGGTCAGGTACCCGAGCGCTCCGATGCGGTAGCCAAAGACCCGCATGCTCCCGTGCTCGAACTCGAGCGGCAGGACCCGGAGACCGGCGATCGTGACCTCGGTGCCGGGATCCAGCGGCGCGACTGTCAGGTGCGGCCGCGGCGTGTCGGGTTGTGGCGGCGTCTCAGGATCGAAGATGTAGGGGAAGCGTTGCCGCAATCGCTCCAACGTGTCAGCGGGACCGTGCACCGGGAGGGCGTCGCCCCGGGCGGTAAAGGCGCGCAAATCGTCTATGCCATGGATATGATCGGCATGATCGTGCGTGTAGAGCACGGCATCCACTCTGCCCACGCCGGCGGCGAGCAGTTGCAGCCGCAGCTCGGGCGGCGTGTCAATGAGGATCCGGCGTCCACTGTCGGCCTCGACCAGCGCCGCCACCCGCGAGCGCCGGTCACGCGGATCGGCGGACCGGCACACCCGGCACCCGCAACCGACCTGCGGGACGCCAAACGACGTGCCGCTCCCCAAGACCGTCAGTCGCACCCTTCACCACCCTTCACACCCTTCACCACCTTCACCACCTTCACCACCCTCACCCCCCTCACCCCCTTCCGTCAAACCGTCTCCACCTTGAGCAGATTCGTGGTGCCCGGCACGTCGAACGGCACGCCGGCCGTGACCACGATCCGATCGCCCGGCCGCGCGTATCCGCGGGCCACCAGTCGCTCGCGGGCGCCTTCGAGCATCGTATCGTAGTTCGGCACGCGCACGGCCAGCTCAGGAATGACGCCCCACACCATGGCCAGCTGGCGGCAGGTCACCGGTTCGGTGGAGAATCCCACGATCGGCACCGCGGGGCGGAACGCCGCGATCTTGCGCGCTGTGAACCCGCTCCGGGTGAAACACACGATGAGCGGCACCGCGAGAATCTCGGCCGCCGCACACGTGGCGAGCGCGATGGCGTCCTCCACCGTGGCGGGGCCATCACCCAGGGGGTCGCCGCGGCGACGCTGCCGGTGCCGTCGGCCGTCGGGGGCGTCCCGCTCGATTTCGTGAATGATTCGCGCCATGGCCTCCACGGCCAGCTCCGGGTAGGCGCCCATCGCCGTCTCGGCCGACAGCATCACCGCGTCGGTGCCGTCGAGGATCGCGTTGGCCACATCGGACGCCTCGGCGCGCGTGGGACGCGGATGCTCGATCATCGATTCGAGCATCTGCGTGGCCGTAATCACCGCGCGCCCTCGGGCGTTGGCCAGTTCGATGATCCGTTTCTGCGCCAGGGGAACCCGCTCGAACGGCAGCTCCACGCCGAGGTCGCCGCGGGCCACCATGATCCCGTCAGCCGCGAGGACGATATTCGGCAGATCGGCCAGCGCGGCCGCTTTTTCGATCTTGGCCACGAGCCGCACGTGCGCCGGCACCAGCGATCGCACCGCGTGCACGTCCTCGACCCGCCGCACGAAGGAGACGGCGATGTAGTCCGCCCCGTGCGCCAGCGCGAGCGCGATGTCCTCCCGGTCTTTGTCGGTCACAGCCGGCGCGCTCACGTGCACGTCCGGGAGATTGATCCCCTTGTGGCTCGTCAGCACGCCGCCGTATACCACCCGCGCCCGAACGCGCGGCGGGGCGAGCGCTGTGACCTCCGTAACCAGGAGTCCGTCATCCAGCAAGATCTTCGCCCCGGGCGTCACGTCCTGCGCCAGCGCGGCGTACGTGGTCGGGATCTCGCCGTCCCGCGCCTCCTCCTCCGGCGCGAACGTCACCTCCCCTCCCTCTGCCAGCACCCGTGGTTGGGCAAGCGCGCCCACCCGGATCCGCGGCCCCTGGAGATCCACCAGCAACGCCACGTGGCGTTCCTGCACCGCCCGCACGCGCCGCACGAGGTCCATCCATTCAGCCCTGATCTGCGGGGTCCCGTGGGAGGAGTTGATGCGAATGACATTCACGCCCGCCGCGAGCAGGGTGGCGAGCGTTTCCGGACTCGCGGTGGCGGGCCCGAGGGTGGCGATGATCTTGGTTCGGCGGAAGCGCGGCTCCGGCGTCACGACGGGACCGATGCGTCGGCGGCCTCCGGATACCGGCGCGCGACGTAGGCCTCGAGGATTTCCAGAAACTCCTCCACGATGCGATCGCCCTTCAACGTGACGGCAAGCTGGCCGTCCACGTACACCGGGGCCTTCGGCTCCTCGAACGTACCAGGCAGCGAGATCCCGACGTCGGCGTGTTTCGACTCGCCCGGGCCATTCACCACGCAGCCCATCACCGCCACCCGCAGACGCTCCACCCCAGGGTATCGCTCCCGCCACAGCGGCATCTGCCGTTCCAGGTAGCGTTGAATCTCCTGCGCCATCTCCTGGAAGAAGGTGCTGGTCGTGCGGCCGCAGCCCGGACAGGCCGTAACCGACGGCGCGAAGTTGCGGAGCCCGAGCGCCTGAAGCACCTGCTGGCACACCCGGACCTCCTCGGCTCGATCACCGTTGGGCTCGGGCGTGAGCGAGACGCGGATCGTGTCGCCGATCCCTTCCTGGAGCAGGATGGAGAGCGCCGCCGCGCTGGCGACGATCCCCTTGGCCCCCATGCCCGCTTCGGTGAGACCGAGGTGCAGCGGGTAGTCGCACTGCGCGCCCAACTTGCGATATACGTCCACCAGATCCTGCACGCCCGACACCTTTGCCGACAGGATGATGCGATCGTGGGGAAGACCGGTCTCTTCGGCCAGTCGCGCCGATCGAAGCGCGCTCTCCACCATCGCCTCCATGGTCACCTCGCGCGCATCCAGCGGCTCCGGCCGGCGCGCGTTCGCATCCATCAACTCGGTGAGCAGCTGGCGGTCGAGCGAGCCCCAGTTGACCCCAATGCGGACGGGTTTGTCGTTGGCCAGCGCCACGTCAATGATCGTTCGGAAGTGCTCGTCGCGGCGCTTGGCACCCACATTCCCGGGATTGATGCGGTACTTCGCGAGCGCCCTGGCACAGTCCGGATGCTTGGTGAGCAGCAGGTGACCGTTGTAGTGGAAGTCCCCGATGATCGGCACCGCCACGCCCCGGCGATCCAGCGCCTCCACGATGCGCGGCACCGCAGCCGCCGCCTCGTCATGATTGACCGTCACGCGAACCAGCTCGCTCCCCGCGGCCGCGAGGTGGGCCACCTGCCCCACGGTGGCCTGCACGTCGGCGGTATCCGTGTTCGTCATGGATTGCACCACGATGGGGTGCTCGGAACCCACGGGGACGCGGCCGACCCATGTCGTGACCGTCTTGCGGCGAGCAACCGGTGGCATGAGGAGCAAATATACAGGCGGGGGACGATCGGGGGCGGCCGGGGGCGATCGCGACATCGGCCGTCCCGCGTCGAATTC
>CAZVKD010000231.1:0-5119 GCA_964627675.1 uncultured Gemmatimonadaceae bacterium | reverse complement strand
CAGGTACACCACGTAACTGAGGAACAGCGCAGCCCCCTCGAGGCGACTGATGCGCATGCCGGTGGCCATCAGCGGGAACAGGGCGAGCGATGTGCCTACCATCCACCAGTTGTCAGTGGTGACGATCTGCGGGTGAACGACCTGCGGTTCGACCAGCGCGACCACGCCGAGGATGCCCAGAACATTGAAAATGTTGGAGCCGATGATGTTGGCGAGCGCGATCTCCTGCTGGCCGCGACGGGCGGCGACGAGCGACGCGGCCAGCTCCGGCATGCTGGTGCCGGCCGCCACGATGGTGAGTCCGATCACTCGTTCTGATAGCCCGGCCAGCTGGGCGAGCCCCACGGCTCCCCAAACCAACAGGCGACCGCCCAGGACCAGAAGGGCCACACCACTAATCACGAGCGCGGTGTCCATCGCCCACCGCCAGCGGGTGCTGAGCAGGGTGTGTTCGTCCACCGACGCGGCAAGCTGAGCTTCCTCGGGCGGCGCCACCTCCGCGCGGGCAACGCGCACCAGGTAGAGGATGAACGAGGCCAGGGACACGAGGAAGAACCCGGCCTCCAGGCGGTCAATGCGGCCGTCGCGGGCCAGCAGCAGGCAGACGAAGAGCGCAATGAACATGAACGGCCACTCGAGCTTCACCGCGGTCATGTGCACGGCGATCGGCGCCACGAGCGCGCACAGGCCGACGATGGCGGCGACGTTGAAGATGTTCGAGCCCACGACGTTGCCCATCGCGATATCCGCGCTCCCGCTCAGCGCCGCCAGCAGGCTCACCGCCAGTTCGGGCATGGAGGTCCCCATTGCCACGACGGTGAGGCCGATGACCGCCGTGCTTACGCGTGCCAGGCGCGCCAGCGAAACGGCGCCGCGGATCAGGATTTCGCCGCCACCGGCGAGCACGGCGATACCGGCGGCAACGCCCAGAAGCGGCAGGAGAAGAGCGATCACGGCCACCAATGTCGCCGGTAACGAACCAACAGCGTAAGTGGTGCTGTCCCAACAACCGTGGAGCCGTGAGGGCAAGGGGCGAAGGGGCCAGCCATGCACGTCCGGGTCCCTCACCTCATACGCGTTTCGCTGACAGGAGCCCCGTATGAACGTCGTACGACCGTCAAAGATCGTCTGCGTGGGCCGCAACTACGCCGAGCACGCCAGGGAGCTCGGCAACGTGCCGCCCGACCAACCCCTGCTGTTCCTCAAGCCGCCGTCTGCCCTTATCGGAAGCGGGGACGCGATCGTGCTGCCACCGGAGTCGAAGCAGGTGGAGCACGAGGGAGAGATCGCGCTACTGGTCGGCACACGACTGCGGCGGGCGTCGCAGGATGCCGCTCGCGCGGCCATTGGCGGAATCACCTGCGCCAACGACGTCACCGCGCGCGATCTCCAGAAGACCGACGGTCAGTGGACCCGGGCCAAGGGATTCGACACGTTTTGCCCGGTTGGGCCACGTGTGATGCCGGTGGACGGTCGGACGGACCTCGCGGCCCTTGAGGTGACCTGCCGGGTCAACGGACAGGTTCGCCAGCACGGCCGCGCGAGCGACATGGCCTTCTCCATGCCGTTTCTCCTGTCCTACATCTCGACCATCATGACCCTCGAGCCGGGCGACCTTGTCCTCACCGGTACTCCGGCGGGCGTGGGGCCCCTGGCGGCCGGGGACGTCGTGGAGGTGGAAGTGTCGGGCGTGGGCGTGCTGAAGAACGGGGTGCGGGCGGGGTAGGAGACGGAGGCGAGGCCACACACGGAGCCTCGCCTCCGTCTCTCGTCCCGCGACGGCGGGCGCGCTACGCCCCGAGATGCTTCTTCAGAAACGCCACCGTCCGGGGCCAGGCGTCCTTGGCCGCAGCCAGGTTCGCGGCTTCCGTGCCCTGATTCTGCTGGCTCGCGGGGTCGTCCTGCGCGCGCAGGAACCCGTGAATCGCGCCCTCGTAGTTGATGCCGGCGTAGTCCTTCCCCAGCGCCTTCATCACGGAGTCAATCGCGGGCATCGCCGCTCCGATCCGCGCGTCGCGCGACCCGTTGAGCAGCATCAGCGGCACTCTGATCTTCGCGAGCGAATCGGCGTTCACCGTGCCGGGCGCCGCCGGTGAGGTGGCGGTGGCGGGCGTGCCCCCCGTGACGTAGGCGATCCCGTAGTAAGCCACACCGGCCGAGAAGCCCATCACGCCTCCGTGCACGGCGTGCATGAAGACCGTCCCGCCACCCCAGCAGTAGCCGATGACGCCGTATCGCGGCTCGGCCGAGGGCAGCGTCATCCCGTAGTTCGCCGCGGCCACGATCACGCGATTGCGCTCGGCGGGGTCCACGCCGCGAATCAGCTGCGTGGCCTCCGCCGAGGGCAGCTCCTGGCTGCTCGGGCCCCCGCGCACGCGAGACAGGAAATCCGGCGCGACCGCAATGAACCCTTCAGCGGCGACCTGGTCCGCCACCGCGCGGACCCACGTAGAGAGTCCGAAGATTTCGTGCACTACCACGACGACCGGCGCTCTTCGTTGCGTGACCGGATAGACGACCCAGGCCATGAGGGAGTCCGGGGAGCCTGGTTCCCACGGGATCTTCACCCATTCGGCGTGCCGGGGACTGGCTTGCAACCGCGCTGCCGCGGTGCCGGCGCTGGCCGGAATTCCGGGAGTTCCCTGAGGTACGCCCTCCGGCGCGGCCGGCGAGGGCGCCAGCGGCCGCGGATCCGCCGGAATCGTGCGCCTGAGAACATCGTCAGTCGCAGTGGTGCGGTAGCGGCCCGTTGGGGGCGCGGAGCAGGCGGCGGCGATCACCACCATCAACAAGCCACGGAGCATCGAGCGATCCTCGAAGTGGAGGGAGTCAAAAGGTGCGCGAGATGCCCTGCGGATGGAAGCGGTGGGCTTGCGCCGCCAGCGGGAGGCGTGCATTCTCGGGGCGGCGGTGATCCACGCCCAACCTCCTTCACCCTTCCCCAGCAAGGGTCCCCGGGAGGCAAAGGGGGGCAGACTCCCGGATCGTCTTCAAACGAGCCTTTGGAACGCCGCGGTCCGTCGCCGCTGGGGGGCGTGTGCCGTGGCCTGACCAAAGGAGATCGCAATGCCCTCCAACAAAGACTTCAAGCGCGTGGTGCGCGCTCGCATGCGAAAGACGGGCGAATCGTACACCGCCGCCCGGGCCCAACTTCTCACCAAGGCCCCCGCAGGCTCGCCGGCACACCGCCAGCCGGGGGACTATGCCACGCTCGCCGGCATGAGCGACGAGGCGGTGAAGGCGAAGACCGGATGCACCTGGGAACGGTGGGTGTGGGCGCTCGATAGCGTGAAAGCCGACACCTGGCCGCATCGTTCCATCGCCGAGTACGTGCATGACAAGTACAACGTGCCGGACTGGTGGTCCCAGACGGTCACCGTGGGATACGAGCGCATCAAGGGCCTGCGTGAGATCGGTCAGCGGCGCAGCGGCGCGTACGAGGCGAGCAAGAGCAAGACGTTCCCGGTGTCCGTCAGCAGGTTGTTTCGAGCGTTCCGTCACCAGCCGACCCGCGAACGCTGGCTCAAAGGGGCGGAGCTTGCCATTCGGAAGGCCACGCCCAACCGCTCGCTGCGCATCACCTGGGGTGACGGCACGTCCGTGCAACTGTGGTTCACGGCCAAGGATCGCACCAGGTCCCAGGTGTCGGTGCAGCACACCAAGCTACCGGACCGGGACGCGGCGAAGCGCATGAAGACCTACTGGGAGGAGCGCCTGAGCGCGTTGAGGCAGGTTCTCTCGCCTGGCGCGGCGGGTTCGTCGCGAGTGTAGCTGTTGCCTGAAGGCTCGTTTCAAGACCTTCTGCGAGATTCCTGCGGTGCGGTCCGCCGGCCCACTACGGTCCCCGGGGTCGCCCGGTCACATCCCGCCGCGACTCGACGGTGGCACCAACCCCTTCAGCCGGAAGTAGGTGACCATGTTGCCGTAGTGCTCCCAGTCGTGTGACTGGTTGAACGTCAGCGCCCACAGCTTGCTGCCTTTCATGTTGGCAAACGGGAACGAGACCTCGTCCATCGCCTGCATGTCCGTGATCTGATAGGCCCCGTCGCAGTAGGCGAACGCGTCCTTGAGCCCCTGGACCACAGCGGCCTTGGTCGTGGCCTTTTCGAAGTCGGTCGTCGCCGGGTTCTTCTCGCCCTTGACGATCGAGCAGAACAGGTAGCTGGCGTTGGCCACGTGTCCCACGAGTTCGCCGAACGATCGCACGTCGGGCGTGGGCTTGAACGAATAGTTGGTCTCCGGCATCAACTCGGCGGACTGCACGATGTACCCCTTGACCATGTCGTAGAGCGGGCGGACGGACGCCACTGGGCCTGCGTGACCGTGTTGCATTGGCATCTGCTGGGCGATCGCGGAGCCCGGCAGAGTGGCCAGGGCCATCACCATCAGCATGCGGGACTGCATAGCCAGATCCTCCACAGAGGGGGTTGGAGCATCACAGGGTGGGGGGCGGAGATCAAGGGCTGCCCCTTACCCTTGGGAACGTGCGGCCTCATTCTTTGCGTCAACGGATAACCGCGAGCGTTCCATGGATCAACCAGACGTCCCCTCAGGCCTCTCCCGTCGCGCGTTCGTCGAGCTCGGCGCTCTCGCGGCGGCCGCCACCGCGTTGCCATCCGCCCTCGCGGAGCGCGGAGCAGCCGCCTCCGTGCCGGTGGAGGCGCAGGAGTTCCCGCTGGCCGAGGCCACGGTCACGCAGCTCCAGGAGGGCATGCGAACCGGCAGACTCACGTCGCGCGGCATCACGCAAGCCTACCTCGATCGCATCGCCGCGATGGATCGGCAGGGACCCACGCTCCGAGCGGTGCTCGAGGCCAACCCCGACGCTCTCCGGATCGCGGAGCAAATGGATCTCGAACGGAGGCAAGGGCGGATTCGGGGCCCCATGCATGGGGTCCCCGTCATCCTCAAGGACAACATTGACACGCACGACCAGATGCAGACCACGGCGGGCTCGCTCGCGCTCGAGGGAAACCTGGCCTTGCGCGACGCCTTCCTGGTGGAGCGACTGCGAGCGGCGGGGGCTGTGATCATTGCCAAGGCCAATCTCTCGGAGTGGGCCAACTTCCGCTCCACGCGCTCATCGTCCGGCTGGAGCGGTCGCGGCAGGCAGTGCAAA
>CAZVKD010000230.1:0-5144 GCA_964627675.1 uncultured Gemmatimonadaceae bacterium | reverse complement strand
CTCGAACCCGCGACCCTCAGCTTGGAAGGCTGATGCTCTACCAACTGAGCTACGCCCGCGGCCTGCCCGCCCCCCCGCGCGGCGAGCCTCACCGGCTCCGGCGCGCCGATTCATGGTGGGGGAAGGATTCGAACCTTCGTAGGCTGACGCCGGCAGATTTACAGTCTGCTCCCTTTGACCGCTCGGGCACCCCACCGCTGCCCACGACCGGAACCTCCTGCGGAGCGATCCGCCCCGGGCGGCGGGCCCGTCACCCGCCGCGATCACTGGAGCTGACGAAGGGACTCGAACCCTTAACCTGCTGATTACAAATCAGCTGCTCTGCCAATTGAGCTACGTCAGCCAAGAGAAGCCCGTTCCCCGCAAGCCTTCTATCGTAACCAGAGCTTGCGCCTTCGTCAACCACGTGATAATCCTGAACTTGCGCTTATGCACCCGGCGAGGTCCGCACCCGCCACCGCGTGCCGCCGGGGGTGTCCTCCAGTTCGACGCCCCGGGCAGCCACCTCCGCCCGAATCGCATCCGCCCGGGCAAAGTCCCTCGCCCTGCGCGCCGCCTGGCGATCCGCGATGCGGGCCTCCACCCAGGCCCGAAGCTCCTGATCCACGTCGCGCTCTCGAGGCACGATGTCGAGCACGGACATGGCGCCGTCGAACGCCGCCAGCCCCTCCCGCGCCTGCCCCGGCCCCCAACGGCCCGCATCCAGCTCGCGGTTGACCGCCCGCACAAACGTGTCCAGGGCCGCAATCGCCTGGGGGGCGTTGAGGTCGTTGTCGAGCGCGGCCCGGAACGCGGCGCCAAACGCCGCGACCTCCGGCAATGCGCCCGCCGGCACCGGCCCACCGTCGGTCCGCCCCCGAGACACCTCCTCGAGGCGCGCTCGGAACTCCGCCAGCCGCCGAGTGCCCTCCGTGGCCGCGGCCAGCGCGGCATCGGAGTAGCTCAGCTGCTGGCGATAGTGGGTCGAAAACACCAATCGCCTGAACGATGCCGGATCCACTCGCTCCTCGCGCAGGTCACGCGCCGTGAGGATGTTCCCGAACCGCTTGGACATCTTGGTGCCTTCCACGGTCAGGAACTCCCCGTGCAGCCAGTAGCGCGCGAAGGGCTGATCCGTCGCGCCCTCCGACTGCGCGATCTCGTTCTCGTGGTGCGGGAAAATGAGATCCACACCGCCCGCGTGCACGTCGAGCGTGGACACGCCGAACCGCGCTATCTCCCCGAGCGCCATCGCTGAACACTCCAGATGCCAGCCCGGGCGCCCGCGGCCGAACGGCGCGTCCCAGGCCGCACCCACCTGCTCGTCCACGGGTGCCGCGAACTTCCACAGCGCGAAATCCCGAGCGTCCTCTTTGGCGTACTCGTCGCTCGCCACGCGGGCGCCGGCCCTCAGCTCCCGCTGCTCCACCCGAGAGAGCCGCCCGTACGCCGGGAACCGCGCGATGGCGAAATACACCCCGTCCTCGCCACGATAGGCGATCCCCCGCTCCAGCAACCGCGACACCAGCTCGATCATCGGTTGCACGTACTCCGTAGCCCGGGGGTACACGTGGGCCGGGCGGATCCTCAGAAAGTCCCGATCTTCGAAGAAGGCCTGCACGAACGGCTCGGTGTGCTCGCGCAGCGTCCGGCCGGCTCCGGCGGCGGCCGCGATCGTGCGGTCGTCCACGTCGGTCAGGTTCATGATGTGAAACACGTCGTAGCCGAGCCATTCCAGGTAGCGTCGCAGCAGATCCTCGAACAAGAAGGTGCGGAAATTCCCGATGTGCGCGTAGTTCCACACGGTGGGGCCGCAGGTGTACAGGGTCACCCGCGGCGGAGCGACGGGCGTGAAGGGCTCCTGCCGCCGAGCGAGCGTGTTGAAGAGCGAGACCGTCACGATTCTGCCCGGGTTTCCTCCACAGGGGCCAGCCGCCGCAGCAGGAGGTCCGCGTCTCCCAGATGGAGCGTCCGTTGCGGGAACGGGATCTCGATCCCTGCCTCGTCGAATCGGATCTTGATGCGCCGCCGAAGCTCGCGGGAAACCGCCCACTGCCGCCCCGGATGCGTGGTCGCCACCAGACGGATGTTCACCGCACTGTCCGCCAGCGCCTCCACCCCCCATACCGCGGGCTCCTCGACCAGGGCCGGACGCCACTCCTCGTCGCGCCAGAACGCCGCCGCCACCTCGCGCATCACCCGGATCACCGCATCAACGTCTTCTTTGTACGACACGGAGACGTCCAACACCGCCCGGGACCAGCCCCGCGTCTTGTTCGAGACCATCCCGATACTCCCGTTGGGAATGACGTGCAGCGTCCCGCGCACGTCGCGCAACATCACCACGCGGAGCGTCAGGCGCTCCACGACCCCGCCGACACCGTTGATCTCCACGATGTCGCCAACGGCCAACTGGTTCTCGAGCAGGATGAAGAACCCTCCGATGACGTCCTTCACCAGGCTCTGCGCGCCGAACGAGATGGCCAGCCCGGCCACTCCAACGCCGGCCAGCAGCGGGCCGATCGCGATGAACATATTCAGGATCGTGAGTCCGGCCGCGATCGCGATGGTCACCACTCCCACGCTGTTCAGGAGTTGGGCAAGGGTCCGGCCGCGCTGTTCACGTTCCGATAGCGTCTTGGGGTCACCATCGTCAACCGCGCGCTCGATGCGACGCGTCAGCAGGCGCAGAAGCCGATAGGCGGCGTACGCCACGGCCAAGACGCTGGCGATCCCGAGCGTGCGCTCCACGATAGCGGCCAGATGGGCCTCGAGCAGCGAGCCGATTGCCTCCCAGAGCGAGCGCCCCTGGGCCAGCAGGGGCACATCGGGAGAAGACCACAGCCAGGCGTCCAACCGCTGAATTGACAACATGTTCGGCGTAACCTAGGCGGGGGCGACGACCGGGTCAACCAGTGGCGCTCTGGGCGCGGCGACGGCAGGCGACCCGGGGGCCCTGGTCCCCGTGGTCTGCTCCCATCACCTCACGTCGCCGGCCGTGCGGTCTTCGCCCCGACCCCGCACTCAGGGGCCGCCAAGAACCAGCGCCGCCACCACCGGTTTGAGCCAATACGTGACGAGGCCGGCGACGAGCAGGCAGCCCGCAGGCAACGCGGCGTGCCAGGGTGTGGGACTCCCGGTATCGAGTTCGCGGAGGCCAATCGCCCAAATCGCCACCGACCAGGCGGCGAACAGATTCAGACGAGCGTTGACGGACAGGAGCCAGGCGGGGGGAGCACCGTCCCCCCACCACAACAGCGCCGGGCCGGTGGCGAACCTCTGGGGCAGACCAATGGCATCGCCGAGTCTGAGGGGATCAGGAGCCGGGCTCAAGTAGACCACAGCGAGTTCCCCGAGCCGGTGCACCACGAGCGGCGCGAGGCCCGCGATGGCCAACGCCCACAACGCGCGTCGCCGTTTTTCCGCCACCGCCAGCACGGGCTCGACGGCAAGAACCAGGAGCACCGCGGCGAGGACGAACGTGGGCGGGGGCACGACGCGATCCACCACGATGACCCGCAACAGTCCCGCCTGCATCAGGGCGAGATGGGTGTCGCGCACGGGGTCGCCGGTTGGCGCGAGCGCCTGGTTGAGCAGCGCCAGCTGGCGGGGCAGCGTGGCCGCGCCCGCCACCACGATCATGCAGGCGAGGAGCAGCGCCATGGCCACGGGCTCGGGCCGCGCGGCGATTACGCGCAAGGCGGCTCCGGGGGAGACCAACGCGGCGCCGATGGCGCGGAGTGACGGTGCGGTCATGACGGCGACTCCCCCCGTGTGACGGCGTCCACCAGCAGGTCCTCCAGGGCCCGATACCGCACGCGCGAGGCGGCCACGGGAATGCGTTCGTGGCGACACGCGGCCAGCACGGACTCAACGGTGAGGCCGTCGGCGAGCGGAATGGCAACGCCGTCGCCCGTCCGCACGGCGCCCCGGAAGCGCTCCAGCAGCCAGCCGGCGCGGGCGATGGCTCCGCCGTTGAGGGATAGTTCCGCCATGCGCTCGCGCAGCAGGCCGGCCATCGCGACATCGGCCACGATCCGGCCCCGAGACAGGACCAGGACGCGCGTGGCCAAGCGCTCGATGGCCGCCAGGTCGTGCGACGCGACCAGCACGGCGCGGCCCGCGGCTGCCACGTCCAGCACGGCGCCGCGGAGCTGTCGCGCGACCAGCGGATCCACGCCGCTCAGCGCCTCGTCCAACAACAAGACGCGCCGCGCGAGCATGGCCGCAGCCGCCAACCCGAGGCGCTGGGCCATCCCGCGGGAGTACTCTCCCACGGGGCGCCCGGCGAATTCCGCCAGCCCCCCCAGCTCGATGCCGCGGCGGACGAACGCCAGCCGTTCGGCGGGGCTCGAGGCTCGCTGCGAGGCCAGATACGACAACCACTCCACGCCCGTCAGCTCCATGGGAATGAGCGGGGGGTCGGGGGCAAAGCCGACCAGTCGTCGGGCGGCTCGGGTACCGACAGGCAAGCCCTCCACGGCGGCGGCGCCGTCAGTCAACGGCAGATCCCCGGCGATGAGCCGGAGCAAGGTGGTCTTGCCGGCGCCGTTGGGTCCTACCACGCCGATGTCGTCGCCGGCGCCGGCGACGAAGGAGCAGTCGGCGATGGCGTCCCGCACGCCGGCGCGCGTTGCGAAGGTGCGGCCCACGCGCTGGCAGACCAGGAAGGGATGGTTTGGCCCGCTCATGCGAAACCCCGCCGGTCTTCAAGCCTGTAAAACCGGTTCACGCTCCACGCCGCGGCGAGGAAGGCGACCACGAGCCAGGCGCCGAGGAGCGCCGGGTCTTCCGGCCCGCCTCGTTCGAACCACCGGACAACCCGCCAGGGAAGCGGGAGCACGTTCCAGAGGGACACCAGCGGGCGCGCGACGATGGGCCACCCGCTCAGGAGGGCCAGGAGACCCGACGGCGGGACCACGCCCGCCCACGCGGTGAGGAGCCCGAGGGTGGCCGCCACGGAAGAGCCCATCAGCGGGGCGCAGGCGGCCGTGACCGCCGCGCTAGCGGCCCCGTACAGCAAGAGCATGGCAGACAACCGGGGCATGGCCCCCGCTGCGGCACCGGGGAGCGCGAGCAAGGCGGCGCCGGCAAGACCGAGCGGCATGATGACCGCGAGCGCGCCGAGCAGCCGCCCGGCCGGCGCGATCCACCACCGACCCGCG
>CAZVKD010000229.1:0-5161 GCA_964627675.1 uncultured Gemmatimonadaceae bacterium | reverse complement strand
CGGCGGAGCAGCTCGCGCAGGAAGCGCAGCTCGGTCCCGGCCACCCGGCCGCTGTCCGGACAAGGAACTGAACAGGATGTACGAAGACGAGTCGACCCAGTTGAAGGAGTTTTCGAAGCGCCTCGTTGAATTGCGCAAGGCGCTCGACGTCGATTCCACGCGCAATGAGATCAGGAGCATCGAACGCGAACTCGAGGCGCCGGGGTTCTGGGACAACCACGCGCACATCGCCACCAACATCCACGAGTATCCGCTGGCGGAGAACTTCATCCGGCAGGGCATCACCACGATCCTCGCGAGTCTCCACAGCGGCGATCAGCCCTGGCCGCTCGACCAATACGCCCGGCGGCTCCGCGTGGCGCCAAACGTGGGGTTCTTTGCCGGCCACTCCTGGGTGCGCCGTCAGGTGTTGGGGATGGCCAATCGCGACCCGAGCGCGGCCGAGCTCGAACAGATGAAGTCGCTCGTGGATCGGACCATGCGGCAGGGCGCATTGGGCCTGTCCACCGGCCTGCTCTACGTCCCGGCGAACTACGCCAGGACCGAGGAGATCATCGAGCTTGCGAGGGTTGCCGCGCGGCACGGCGGGATCTACGTGACGCACATGCGGGATGAAGGTCGTGGCCTGATCCAATCGGTCGCGGAAACGATCCGCATCGCCCGGGAGGCAGGCATCCCCGCCCAGATCAACCATCACAAGGCGGTGGGCGCGGGGCAGTGGGGCTGGAGCGCGCGCACCCTCGCCATGATTGATTCGGCGCGGGCGGCGGGGCTGGACCTGACCCACGACCTCTACCCCTACACGGCATCGAGCACGGGCTCGAGTATCCTGTTTCCGGCATGGGCGTTGGCCGGTGGCCAGGACTCGCTGGTGGCTCGGCTCGACCATCCCGCCACGCGCCGCCGCATCGAGACCGAGATGAAGCCGCTCATGGAGGAGGAGCGGGGCGGGGGCGATCTGTCGCGCATTCAGTTCCGGGTGGTGCCGTCGGATCGGCGCTACGACGGCAAGACGCTCGCCGACTTGGCTCGCGATCGCCGGATGCCGAACACGACCGAGACGGGCATCCGGCTGGTGATCGAGTTGCAGCAAAGGGGCGGTTTCAGCGCGATCTATCACAGCATTGACGAGCCGGACGTGATCCGTATCATGCGGCATCCCATCGCCATGTTCGAGACCGACGGTGATCCGGTGGGCTACGGTGAGGGATTCCCGCATCCCCGAAGCTACGGATCGTTCCCGCGGGTGCTGGCGCGGTACGTTCGCGAGCTGGGCGTCCTGACGCTCGAGGAGGCCATTCGGAAAATGTCCGCCCTGCCGGCACGGCAGGTCGGGCAGCACGAGCGCGGCGAGCTCCGGGAGGGATTCTACGCGGACATCGTGGTGTTCGATCCGGCCACGGTGGAGGACCGCGCCACCTACACCGATCCGCATCAGTACCCGTTCGGTATCCCGCACGTGATCGTCAACGGCGCGGTGGTGCTCCAAAACGGCGCGCTCACGGGGGAGAGGCCGGGACTGGTGCTGCGCGGACCGGCACGGACCAGGTGAGCATGCGGCTTCGTGAGGGTGGCCGTGCGGCTCGGCCCGGGGTATCCTCGGGGGGACGAGACATGCGTCGCTACCTGCTCACCGGTCTTGGCGCCCTCGCCTGGGCGTTGGGGGCCACGGCGACCGGGCGGGCGCAGGACACGGCACTGCGAGCGCGGCTGCGGGACTGCTCGGGGATCACGGTGCGTGCCGAGCGGCTGCGGTGTTTCGACGCGATCGTCACCGCCATCACCGCGGGCACGTCCACCGACTCCGCCGCGAGCCTCGAGTTGTGGCGAACCGGCGGGACGGGCGACTGGGTGGTGGACGAAGCCGTGAATCCCCTGGACGATAGCAAGCTCGTCATCGTCTCGCTCAAGGCCGCCACGGGAACCGCGCGGTCAGGAGAGCAGGTGGAGTTGGTGCTGCGCTGTCTGAGCGGGAAGACCGACGTGTACGTCAACTGGAACATCCAGCTCGGCAGGGATGGGGCCGCCGTAGCGACTCGCGTCGGGACCGGCGCCGCGCAGACCCGACGGTGGAATCTGTCCACTGACATGCGTGAGACGTTTTATCCCGGCGATGCCGTGGCGTTCATCAAGCAACTGATCGACGTGGACCGGTTCGTAGCTCAGGTGGTTCCCGCGGGGGAGGATCCCATCACGGCGGTGTTCCGCTTACGCGGCCTGGCGGCTGCGGCGAGGCCCTTGAGGGAGGTGTGCGAATGGTGAGCGCTTGTGGCCCGGGTGGCGAAACCGGTAGACGCAAGGGACTTAAAATCCCTTTGGAGGCGACTCCAGTGCAGGTTCGAATCCTGCCCCGGGCATCGAAGCGGGAATCGGTGTTTTCATCGCCGATCGCGTTTCAGCGGCGTGCCGGCCGATAGCGGGGACGGCCCTGACGCTCGTCCCCCCGGAGGCCGCGCGTAGCTCACCGTCAATCGCCCAACGCGGGGGCCGCATATGCACCGACGACAGCTGATCCAGGCGGCGCTTCTCGCGAGCGTCGCGCCCGACCTCGCCTTCGCGACCCCGCACCGCCGCTGGCGAGCGGATGGCCGCCGGGTGAGCGACTGGCTGCGCGCCCTCTCGCGCTTCGGCGCCAACCCCGACGGCGGCGTGAGCCGCACGGGCTTCAGCGACGCCGACGTGGAGGGACGGGCGTGGCTGCGCGAGATCCTGGAGTCCGTGGGACTCGACGTGCGCATTGACCCGGGGGGGAACATCATCGGCGAACTGCCGGGCACCGTGGCCGGCTTGAAGCCGCTCCTCTTCGGCTCCCACATTGACTCGGTCCCGCACGGGGGCAATTACGACGGCGACTTGGGCTCCCTGGCCGCCGTCGAGGTGATCGCCACCATGCGGGAGCGGGGGTACCGCAACCGCCATCCGCTGTGGGTCACCGTCTGGTGCGACGAGGAGCGCGGCCTCACCGGGAGCCGCGGCTTCATCGGCCAGGTGACGGCCGAGCAGCTGGCGAGCCCGTATGTGGAGGGGCTCACCCTGGGCGAGTGCATCAAGAAGATCGGCGGCGATCCGGCGGCGATGCCCGCCTACCGGAACGACCCAGGCAGCATTGCGGGGTACGTGGAACTCCACATCGAACAGGGGGGCGTGCTGGATCAGTCGGGCATCAACATCGGGGTGGTGGAAGGTATCGTCACCATTCGCTCCGCCTCGATCAGCATCGTGGGGTTCGCGAATCACGCCGGCACCACGGCCATGCCCGAGCGGAAGAACGCACTGCTGGCGGCGGCCGAGCTCGCGCTCGCGGTGGACCGAATCGTGAAGCAGCACCCCGGCCGTCAGGTGGGGACCGTCGGGCGGTTCCAGGTGCACCCAGGGGCGTCCAACGTGATCCCGGGCCAGGTGGATCTCACGATCGAGCTGCGCGATCTCGATGCCGGCAAGCTGGAGACGATCTGGAACGAGATCCGCGAAGAGGGAGACCGGATCATGCAGCGCTGGGGCACCAGCTGGACACCGCCGGCCTGGCGCGCGCCGAACCCAACCGCCTATGCGGACCCCGGCGTGCGGTCGGTCATTACGGCCGCGGCTGCGGACCTCGGCCTCTCCGCGCACTCCATGCCGAGCGGCGCGGGGCATGACGCTCAAATGCTGGCGCGGATCGGGCCCATGGGCATGATCTTCGTGCCGTCGGTGGGTGGGATCAGCCACTCGCCCAAGGAGTACACCAAACCCGAGGACGTTGCCAATGGCGCCAACGTGCTACTTCAGACGATTCTGCGTCTCGATCAGCAGTGAGGCAGGGTCAATGACTTGTTGAAGGAGCCACCGTGAGCCAGTTCTACCTATCCTCACCGTGGGATCGGTGTGAGCCCGCTCCCCTTCGGCTGGAGCCAGTGGAGGAGCGATAGCGACGAGGAGCCCCTGGCGGCCTGCAAGCATTGGGTTTGACCCCAATGAAGTCACTGGCGGAGCCAGAGCCCGATGACCGGAATCAATAGCGTGGCCCAGGCGGCGAACAGCCAGCGTGTCTGCTCGCCCAGGCGGCGCTCCAGTGTGGCACTGAGCTGCGCGGCCGTGGCGTCGAGTTTGGCCTCGAGCGCTGCCACTCGCTGCTCGAGCTTGGCGTCGAAGCGCCCAAAATTCAGCTCGTCCAGCTCGCGCAGGTCAGCGCGGTAGGTCGCGTCCACGGCGTTGAACCACTCCACGAGTTCGTTGGCGACGTCCTCGCCCAACCGATCGTAGAACTGCTTGGAAAGCTTGGCGGTCACCGGCATGGGATCGCTCAGGATGAGCCGGTGACACCCTACAACTTACACCGAGCCTGGCCGGTACCGAAAGATCGCAGGCCGTGCCAAATCAACGCAGGCGACGTGGGGGAGAGAGGTTGAATCGCGCGGGCGCTGCAGCGGCGCTCGCATCGGTGACAGGGCGCTGATGCAGTGGTCACTCGACGCGACGCAAGCAACGCAATCGCCTCCTCTTGTGAACAAGCGTTCCGCATGATCACGTCGCGAAAACGAGCCGCCGCGTGCGTGGGGAGTTTCGCCGCTCGCAGAACTGGATCGGCGGCACGCGGCCGGGGAACGCGATATTCGTTCCACCGCCGCCCGAGGGGGCGAAGGGCTCATGGCCGCGCTCGCGAAGCTCGGGATCGCGCGCGAAACCACCGCACCAGGGGCGGGCGAGTGTTCTCCTACGACGCGAGCCTGAAGGTCCTCTCCGATGGGACGGAGCCGCCATGCGCCCGGATCGCGCCGGGTGCGGCGGGCTACCTCGCCGGGGTTCAACAGCGTAACCTCAAGGTCCACCCCTCCAGAGGGCTCTGATATGCGATCGTTAACACGTCTCGCGTTCCTGACGGTGGCGATGAGCGTCGGCCTCGTCGCGGCGGCGGCGGGCCAGCAACCCACCGTGGTGGCCGATTTGCTGCAGGACCTCAACGACGTCGAGTCCAAGCTGACGCAATTGGCGCGGGCGATCCCGGCGGATAAGTATGACTGGCGGCCGGGCGAAGGCGTGCGGTCGGTGGGCGAAGTGTTCAAGCACGTCGCGGCCGACAACTGGCTGCTCGCCTCCGCGGCCGGGAGCCCGGCGCCACCGGCCACGGGCATCAAGCACGAGGACTACAACACGGCCGGGGCATACGAGAAGCGCCAGCTGG
>CAZVKD010000228.1:0-5200 GCA_964627675.1 uncultured Gemmatimonadaceae bacterium | reverse complement strand
GCCGTTCCGGGAGTATCTCACCATCGTGAGCAATACCGACGTGCGGGCGGCCGAGGCGATCACGCCGCAGGAGATCGGGGGCGATCACTTCCGTTCCAGCGCCACGTTCCTGACCCAGGCGCATCCCAAGCAGACCGAGGGCTCCGATGTGTACGTGGGCACCTCGATGGATCAGCTGTACGTGCAGCGCTTCGGGCAGGACACACCGATTCCCTCGATGCAGCTCTGCATCGAGAACGTGGATCAGGCCGGCGGCTGCGCCTACGGGTACGCGTGCGTGTACACCGATACGATCAGCTGGGCGTCGCCCACCGAGCCGCTGCCCATGATCCGCGACCCGCGCGTGGCGTTCGAGCAGATCTTCGGCGTGGGCGGAACGGCGGCGGAGCGCGCCGCCCGACGTCAGCTGGACAAGAGCATCCTGGACTGGTTCATGGACGAGGTGGCGGGCCTCAAGCGCCGGGTGGGGCCCGGTGATCGCGAGCGGTTGGATCGCTACCTGGACGAGATCCGGGAGATCGAGCGTCGCATCGAGCGGGTCGAGGCGCGCAACACGAGCGGGGAACCCCGTGAGCTGCCGGGTGCGCCCGCCGGCGTCCCGGACTCCTTCGAGGAGCACGTCAAGTTGATGTTCGATCTCCAGACGCTGGCGTTCATGTCGGATACCACGCGGGTGTTTTCGTTCAAGATGGGTCGTGACGGCTCGGGCCGAGTCTATCCCGAGAGTGGGGTCAATGCGGCGTTTCACCCGGCATCGCACCACGGCGGGCAGGAGAAGCGCGTGGTGGAGTTCGGCAAGATCAACCAGTACCACGTGAGCCTGGTGCCGTATTTCCTCGAGAAGCTGAAGAACACCGTGGAAGGCGACGCCAATCTTCTGGACAAGACGCTCGTGATCTACGGCTCGCCCATGGGTGACTCGAACCTGCACAACCACAAGCGGTGCCCGCTGTTTCTGGCGGGCGGCGCCAACGGGAAACTCAAGGGTGGGCAGCACATCAAGGCCCCGGATGGGACCTCCATGGCCGACGTGATGCTCGACCTGCTGCACAAACTCGGCCTGGAGGACGTGCGGAGCTTTGGAGACAGCACCGGACCGTTCACGGTCTGACCGGGATCGCCGATGATCAGCCACCCAGTGAACCTGGCGAGCGCCGTGCTGTTCGGCGTGACGCTGTGGGCCGCGCCTGCGGCGGACGCTCCGGTGGCCGACGCGGCGCAGCGCGGCGATCTGGAGGTGGTGCGTGCGCTGCTCCGGCAAGGCGCCGACGTGAACGCCCCGCAAGGCGACGGGATGACGGCGCTCCACTGGGCGGCGCAGCGGGGCGACGTGGCCATGGTGCGGGTGTTGTTGAGCGCTGGGGCCAACGCCGCCGTCACCACCCGGTTGGGCGGCTACACGCCGCTGCATCTGGCCAGCAAAGAGGGCAACGCGGACGTGATTCGCGTCCTCATCGAGGGCGGCGCCAGGGTTGACGCGGTCACGAGCACCGGCGCCGGCGCCATCCATCTCGCCGCCGACGCGGGGCGGCCCCAGGCCATCAGGGTGTTGCTGGATCACGGCGCCGACGTGAACGCGAAGGATGCGTTCGGGGAGCGCACTCCCCTCATGTTTGCCGTGGCCAAGGATCGCCTGGAAGCGGCGAGGATGCTAATCAGCGCCAAGGCCGACGTCGGGGCGGCCACCAGGGTGGTGGATTACGCCGAACGATCCAGAGCCGACGACGCCGAGCGGCGGCAGCGAGCTCGAGTGCTGGCGGCCGCCCGGGGGTCGCTCCCCGATACGTCTCAGGCCGGCGGCGGCGGCCGCCGCGGCGCAGCCCCGGCGATACGGGACACCGCGGGCGGATCGCGGGACCCGGCGGCCGGGCGACCGAGCGACGCTCTCCCTCGAGGCGCCGGGGCGCCACCCGGCGAGGGGCGGACCGCGGTGCGTCCGCCCGATGAGCCCGATTCGCCCGACTCCACGCGGCGAGCCACCGCTCGGGCGCTGACCTACGAGGACTGGGTTGGGAAGCAGGGTGGTATGACGGCGCTGCACTACGCGGCCCGCGATGGACGGCGCGAAGCCGCACGGCTGCTGCTCGAGGCGGGGGCGGACATCAACCAGCGCACGCTGGGGGATCACAGCAGCCCGCTCCTCGTGGCCGTGATCAACGGGCACTATGACCTCGCCATGGAATTGTTGCGGCGTGGAGCGGACCCGCGCCTGGCCAGTGAAGACGGAACGACGCCGCTCTTCGCCGCGATCAACTGCGAGTGGGCGCTCCGCACCTGGTATCCGCAGCCCACGGCCTGGCAGCAGCAGAAGACCACATACCTGGAGTTGATGGAGGCGCTGCTCAAGGCCGGCGCTGATCCCGACGCGCGCCTCAAGACGCATCTCTGGTACGCGGCGTACAACGCCGGCCGCATGGGCGTGGACTACTCGGGCGCCACCGCCTTTTGGCGCGCCGCGTACGCGCTCGATGTCGCAGCGATGCAGTTGCTGGTGAGATACGGAGCCGACCCGAACATTCCGACGGTCAAGCCGCCGGAAGGGCGGTTCCCGGGCGCGGCCAATCGCTCCCGCGACAGCACGGAGCAGGAAGAGCCGGATCCCAGCGGGCTGGCGCCCGTCCCCGTCGGCGGTCCGGCGGTGCACCCGCTCATCGCGGCGTCGGGCGTGGGATACGGCACGTCGCGCGTGGGCCAGCAGCACCGGCACGTTCCCGATGGCTGGCTCCCCGCCGTGAAGTACCTGGTGGACGAGCTCAAGGTGGACGTCAACGTGCGTGACCACGATGGCTACAACGCCGTGCACAACGCGGCGGCGCGCGGGGACAACGAGATGATCGAGTACCTCGTGTCGAAGGGCGCGGACGTCATGGCTGTCAGCCGGCGGGGGCAGACCACGGTGGACATGGCCAACGGTCCCCAGCAGCGCGTGCAGCCGTTCCCCGAGACCATTGCGTTGCTCGAGCGCATGGGCGCCAAGAACAACCACCGCTGTCAATCGTGTGACTGAGACGTCGCCCTGTTCGCCCTGACGTTCGAAGACTTCATAGCGGCACCTCCCGTCAGCTCTCCGAGGCCACGCGGTACGACACTCGCCTCAAAACCGAGTTGTTCCAGCGCGTTGGCTCGTCCAAGATTCGCGGGCCGCTGAACAAGTTCGCGTTGATGTCGGAGGATCAGAAGCAGTGGGGGTCGTGCTCCTCCGCCGGCAATCACACGCAAGGCGTGGCGCTGGCCGCCAGGCCGCGCCGGTGGCGGCGCTGCTGCACGGGCTGATCGAGCTGCCTTCGCGATCGCGGGTGTGTGCCGTGTTGTCGGGGGGGAACGTGGACCTGGAGCAGCTCAGAGGGCGCCGATGGAACTGAGCCTGCGCCGGGTGCTGGGCGGGGCGCTGATGGCGAGTCTCGCGTTCGATGCCTCCGTGGCCGGCAGTCAGGGGTTCGCACAGGGTCGGGCAGGCATCGTTGGGCTGCTGGCCGGCGGGCAGGCGGTCTTCGGCATCTTCTCCGGACCCCACACGCCGGCGCAAGGCGCGTTGATGGCCCGGACCGTGGACCCGGACTTCGTGTTCTACTCCCTTGAGTCCGGTCCATTCGACGTCCCCGGTATGCGGGCGTACGGGGAGGCGATGCGTCAGGCTTCCGTCGAGCGCTCCCCGCCCCCTCTGGTGCTGCGCATTCCACCCATTCGAGACGGCGCAGACGCGGCCCGCGATCGCGTTCGGCAGGGGCTCGCGGCCGGCGTGGCCGCCATCGTGTTCCCGCACGTCGAGTCCGCGCGTGACGCGGCGCTCGCGGTGGAGTTCATGGGACCGGAGCTACGGCCGGGCAACCCGGATGGGCAGCGGGTCGCCATGCTGATCATCGAGGACACGGTGGGGATCGCGCGTGCGCGAGAGATCGTCTCCACGCCGGGCGTGGGCGTGGTGTTCGCCGGTCCCGGCGATTTGCGCCGGGCCTACCACGGCGACATGGCGGCGGTCGAGCGGGCGATCCAGACCGTGCTTGCGGCGTGCAAGGAGTTCGCCGTGCCGTGCGGGATCACGGCTGGCGTGGACGACGTGGCCACTCGGCTGGCTCAAGGGTTCCGCGTCGTCATCGTGAGCCAGGCGGAGGCGTTGAGCGCGGGACGAAGGGCCGCCGGGCGTTGACGCCGCCGAGGCGCCGAGCGACCAGTGTTCCGGTGCCGGCGCCCGACAGCGTCGCAGGCCGACGGCCTACGAGGTCGGCCAATGCTGTTGTTAACCGCCGACTGACACAGTGAATCCCCCGTAGAGCATACGCTTCACGTCGAACGGCATATCCTGCGGCCCACTGATGTCGTCCATTTCCTGCATGACCTTCGCGTTGACGCGGTCGCGATGCGCGCGCGACTTGAACAGGACGTAGGAGAACACCACCGTCTCGCCGGGCTTCAACTTCAACATCCGTGCGAAGGACAATCCCCACTTGGGTTTGAGGTCCTGGCCAACGCACTCCTTGTAGTCGAGCGCGCCATGCTTCCGCCACATTCTCTCACCCATCCGAGCCAGGCGAAGATAGGCTTTCAGCTTCTTCTTGGGCACGGGCAGGACATACCCATCGACGTAGCGCATTGGAGCCTCCTCGGCGTATCGCGGTTGGTTGTCAGTCCCTCACTCGGCAATGATCTGCGGGCGAACGGCCCCGTTCGCGGCGACAGGAATGGCATGCGTGGTGATTGAGCGGCACGGCCTAGCGCGTTGCGCAGAAATGCGGCGCCGTTCGTCCGCTCCATTGCGCCACTGTATAGGCGCTGCTCCGTGCACTCGGCGACCACTGCACCCGGTCGCCGAGCTTGGCTGGGAAGACGTCTTGAGCTCTGAGGCTGACCACGGGCGCTGCTAAAGTCGCACAGAGTCGAGAGTGCAGTATCCTGTTCATGTCTTTCATGGCTGCTCCTGCCTGGCATCGCTGGACCCTGTTTACGCGGCCTAACGTCATGCGTGTCAGCGGCGCAAGGGCGGCGCCGCGTTCACTTCTTGCCCTTGCGAGTCCTTGGCCGGCGCCGCGCCTTCGTCGGCTGCAAACGCGTGATGTCTCCAAGAAGTGCCCTCAAGGGGTACCGTCTCGTTGATCGACCAAGATCGCGAACCGTCATCCCAGGAGCGCACTTCCATGTGGTACTCCGGCATCGACCAGCACCAGCAGTCTTGCGTGATCACAACCTATGGCCCGGAAGGGCC
>CAZVKD010000227.1:0-5233 GCA_964627675.1 uncultured Gemmatimonadaceae bacterium | reverse complement strand
CGGCGTGGAGGAAGCGCTGGTGGCGTACACGGCGAACGGGGCGTATGCCAGCTACCTCGAGCAAGTGCTCGGGACCCTGGAGCCGGGCAAGTACGCCGATCTGGTGGTCCTCTCGGAGGACATACTCGCCATTGATCCGACGCGCATCGCCGAGGTCAAGGTGGATCTGACCATGGTGGAAGGCGAGGTGGTCTACGAGCGGCGTTGATCACCGCCCGCGCCAGATGTTCCAGCAGTCCACCACCCGGTCTCCCCGCACCACGTGATACCGGTCGAATTGGGCGGCCGCCAGACAGGCGTGGTTCGGCATGATCCGGACGCGCGATCCTACGTCGAGCCGTGCGTCGACCACGCCATGCTCCTGGCTGACGGACACCACTCGATAGTCGTCCCTGAGCCGGCCCTGAGCGTAGTCGGCGACGATCTCGCCCATCGTGTCGGCGCCCAGGTGCACCGGCCCGCGGTCCTTGGACAGGGCGAGGGCGCCGGCATCAATCACGCTGTGGGTGCCTGACGCCGAGACGACGCTCGAGAGAACGGTGAGCGCGACGTCCCTGGAGGCGCAGGAGCCCAGCCGTACCTGGGTGTAGTCGTAGAACACGTAGTTGCCGGGCCGAGCCTCATGAACGCCCGTCAGGTCCCGAACCACGCTCATGGCCGGCGTTGACCCCACACTCACCTCAGCGACGGGCACGCCGGCCCCGCGGAGCAGTGCGGCGAATCCCGTCATGACGCGGTGTTCTTCCGTCGCCGCGGCTTCGATTTCCCGCCGGTTGCGACCGTGATAGGCATGTCCCGAATGGCTGAGGATGCCGCGGAACGTGACGCTTGGGGCATCGTGGAGCGTGCGGGCCAGGCGGATCGAACCCGGATCGCCGGGATTGACGCCCGCGCGGTGGTAGCCGCAGTCCACCTTGAGCCAGACGTCCCACGGCTGTCCCGAGGTGATGAGCAACTCGGCCGCGGCTGGGTTGTCAACCACGACACCCAGGCGGGCCCTTTCCGCCAGCTCCCGGGCTTCCGGAAGGCGTGAGGCGACGAACGGGAACGCCCACGTGATGTCTTCGACCCCCGCGTCTCGGAACACCCGTCCCTCGTACAGGGTCGAGACCGTAAGCCCCACCGCTCCGGCGGCGCGCTGCCGCTCCGCAATCTCGATGCATTTGTGGGTCTTGACGTGGGGCCTCAGCCGAACGCCGAGGGACCGGGCCCGATCGGCCATGCGCGCGATGTTCGTCTCGAGGCGATCGAGGTCGAGCAGGAGGGCGGGGGTGGGAAGATCGTCGAGGAGCATGAAGGAAGGTTGGGAAGGTTGGTGAAGGTTGGGAAGGTTGGGAAGGTGCCACACTTCCCGCGTTCTCTCACCGTCTGGCCCCGATCAGTTCCGCCACGATGCCGCTCGCGTGGTACATGTCGCGCAGCGCCTCGAGGATCCCGGCCGAGTGGACCGCGACGGCCCGGGCGGATTCCGTGGTATAGATGAACTCGCCCGGAAGGCTCTCGATGTTTCCATCGAAGATCAGGCCCACGAGGTGTCCATCGCGGTTGATCACGGGGCTGCCCGAATTGCCGCCGGTGATATCGTTGGTGCTCACGAAGTTGAGCGGCGTGCCCGGGTCGAACTCGGGCGGCGGATTGCGCCAGCGCTCCGGGAGCGCCCACTCCTCGCGCCCCGCGTGGGAGTAGTGCCGATCGTACAGACCGTAGAAGGTGGTGACCACCGGGGCTTCGGTGCCGTTGTAGGGATAGCTCTGCACCACGCCGTCGGCCAGGCGCAGCGTGAAGGTGGCGTCCGGCGGCACGCTGGTGCCGTACACGTCGAACAGCGCCCTGGCGAGCCGGCTGGTTCGCACCTCCTCGGCCGCGGTCAGGCCCTGGTATTCCTGGGCTGCCTGCTGGAGCCGGGGCAAGGCGGACCGCAGCAGCCGGAGGGCGGGGTCCGCGCTCGTGGAAAGGGCGGCGGGGTCTTGCAGCAGGACGGACCTGCGGGCCGAATCGGGCAGGGCGGATCCCTCGATCACCGAGGCCGCCGCGCTCGCCGCCGTGCCGCCGCCGAGGGCCTCGCGAACGAACGGGTCGCTGGGACCCAGGAGGGCCACCGCGTCCTCCAGCTGCGCAGCCAGGATCCTCGCGTCCAGCGCGGGGTCTATGCGGATGGCTTCGATCTGGGACCGCAAGTTTGCCACTACGGAATCCGGTGCGAACCCGCTTCCGGCCATTCGGCCGTACTGGAGCACCCGGGCTGCGGCCTCGAGCGTGCGGGAGCGCAACAGCCCGCCCTGGTTGAGGGCATTGAGGGTGGGGGCGATGGCCCGGATGCGCTGCCGGATCTCGGCGATCTCGTCCCACAGCCGCCCGTATCGCCGCTCCAGCGCCGAGTCGCTCGCCACCGCTCCGCGGAAGCGGCGCTCGAAGGCGGCCTTGCGGGCCATGAGCACGGGATCCCGGAGCCCCGCCAGCTGGCCGCGGTAGGCTTTCAGCGCGTTGGTGAGCGAGAAATAGTCGTTGAGCAGCTCGCTGCGTTTCTCGGGCCGCTCGGCCATGTACTCGCCGAGGATCTTCACCCGGCTTTCCAGCAGCCGGACGGTGAACGGCTCCTGCACGTCGCGGCGGTATTCGAGTTGCGCCACCGTGTTGAGTCTGCTGGTGGACCCGGGGTTCCCCACCACGAAGACGGGCTCGCCGGCCTGGGGCCCGGACGCCGACCAGCTCAGGAAGGTGTCGGTGCGAAGGGGCTGGCCGTCCGGGCCGTACACCCGGAAGAACGACACGTCCAGCACGTAGCGCGGGTAAGTGAAGTTGTCCGGATCGCCGCCGAAGTAGCCGATCGCCAGCTCCGGGATGAATACCAGGCGAACGTCGTCGTAGCGCCGGTAGCAGTAGCTGGAGTACTTGCCGCCGAAGTACAGCGAGGTCACCTCGCAGGTGAGCCCGCGCGACTGGCTCATCTGCCGCTGGATGTGCTCGACGGTGGAGTCCCGGGCCTCGATCTGTTGTTCTTCGGACCGAGCGGGGTCGAGGGCGGCCTGGACCTGAGTGGTGACATCGTGGATCTCCACCAGCTGGTCCACGTACAGCTCGGGCACCCGGCGTTCCTCTTGCCGCGTGGCCGCGAGAAAGCCGTGGGTGATCAGGTCCTCGCCCTCGCGGCTCACGGCCGTAGCGCTTTCGCGGCCGCAATGGTGATTGGTGAGCACCAGGCCCTCCGGTGAGACGAACGAGGCGGTGCAATTGGGGAGCCGAAGCGCGGCGAGCCGGACCCGCGTGAGCCACTCCTCCGAGGGCCGGAAGCCGTAGGCCTCGGCGAAATAATCGAGGGGGGGATTCTCGAAGGTCCACATCTTCCCGGTGTCGAACCGACCGGCCTCGACGGCGGGAAGCGTCTCGATGACCCGCGGCTCCCCCATGACCACAACCGTGTCTCTGGGGGAGGTCCCGACGATCGTGGGGACCAGCGCGCGGGGTTGCCGGCGCGCGCAACCCGCCGCCATGAGGAGCGCGGCGGGCAACAGCCAGAGACGGGCGGGGGAGCGAAGGGGGGTCATGGCATTCCTCGGGGAGTCAGCGGACCAGGTGCAACTCGGACTGCCGCTTCAGCACCCAGCGCATGGTGCCCTCGGCGGTCATCTCGGCCTCTTCTTCCTGCGCCATGCGGACCGGCTGGTTGTCCCATTCGGGGACGGGCGTCGTGGCCTGGAGTTCGATCGAGTGCCACATGTTGGCCAGCAGCGGCACGTCGCCCCGGCCGGGCACGCCTTCCTGGCGATCCCACAACCCGATGATCGCCCCGGCGCCGTGGCCATGGTCCCCGATGGGATGGGTGTAGATGGACCCGTCAATCCCCTCGCGCCGCATTTGGGCCAGGGCCGCCGCCAGGACGTCGTTGCCGGTTCGACCCGGCCGCATTTCGGCCAGCAGGATGTCCTGGAGACGATTACTCGCCGCCAGCGCCCGCTTGAGGCCCGGCGGCGCGTCCGTCTCGCCCTCGCGCAGGACGTAGCCCATGTGCTGCGTATCGGTGTTGAGGCCGAGCGCCGTGATGCCGAAGTCGCAATGGAGCACGTCGCCGCGTCGAATCACCGGCGCGGCGGAGTCAGCCATGTTCACGCCGCGCCGCTGCACGCTGACCGACGTGTGGAACCACGTCCCCAGACCGAGATCGTTCACGCGCTGGAGCATCCACCACACCACGTCCTCGGTGGTGGTCCTCCCCGGCGTGATCACCTGATTCGAGAACGCCGTGGCGATGATCTGGTGAACCACTTCCTGCATTCGCCGGTACGTGTCGCTCATGCCGGGTACGCGGAGCGTCAGGTAGTCGAGCGGCAACCGCTCGGCGCGGACGACCCGGCGCACGAGATCCGCTCCCAGCGCGTCCTGCATCTGTTCCCATTCGCCCGCCGAGAGGCCGTCTGAAAAGGCGTGGGTGTGCGAGATATTCACGGCGATGTTCCGGGGGTTGCGCTCGCGAACGATGCGCGCCAGGACGTCCCATTGCGCGCGCCCCCACAACTCGCGCGGCCGCCCGTCGGGGGCGCGCTCGGTCTCCCGCAGCGCCTGGTAGATCCCGCCTTGCGAGGTCCCGCCCAGGGCGAGGCGCTCCACGCCGCGTTCCGGCCCGCGATCGTGGAAGACGTAGATGGTGCGGCGCCGGGCATAGTAGGTGGTGGGCGAGACCAGGGCGCGGAAGACCGGATCCTCGTTGTACTCCCGCATGGCCACGATCCACATCTCGACCCCGTGCTCGCGCATGAGGCGCGGCAGCACGGTTTCGAGCCGCTCCTTGAGCCACTGCTGCCGCAGCGCGGCTTGCTCTCGCAGCGTTCCGAACGGGCGCTCCGCCGAACCGGCGGGTGGAGCCGACTGAGCGGCGAGCGCGCCGGCGGCGAGGGCCAGCAAGGCCACGATCCCGAACGGCCGGTGTTTCATGGGGAATCCCTCCGGATCGGACGCGATAGGCGCCAAGATACCCTGAAACCGCGCCGCCGGGAAACGCCTGCGAGCCACCGGAGCCGGGGTTAGAATCCGTCCATGGCGCGATCCCGGAAGCGGCAGCAGTCTCAGGAGCTGGAGATTGACGGCGCGGAACTGCGGCGCATGGTGGACCTGGCCGTCGGTCGCATCGGGCGGTACGTGGCGTCGCTTCCCCAGCAGCCGGCGCACGATCTGTCCGGCGCGGCGGTGCTGGCGCGCTCGCTCGCCGTACCGCTCCCGCGCGAAGGCACGTGGTTCG